>CAKZVG010000346.1 GCA_937921835.1 uncultured Bryobacteraceae bacterium
CACCACGGTGTAGCCGTGGTCGTTCAAGTTCAGGATCAGGTTCTGGCCCATTACGGCCAACCCGATCAAAGCGATGTCGCCTTTTGGCTCCATAAGAATAAGTGCTCCTTGACTCGCTTGAGCAGAGGCGCTATGCTTCACTGATTCTGGTAGTTCCCGCCGCACTCACCGGCGCGGTCTCAGGCGGGGAAGAGGTGCTGCGCCTTGCCGGAATCATCTCATTTATATCACTTCTCGCGCTTCCCGGGGGCCGCGCTCCGCGGATTGGTCCCGTAGCCGCCGGATTTCTCGCGGCAGGTCCGCGGCTGTGCCGGCATGGGCGCGCTCGCCAAAGACGTTGCGCGGCTCTTTCGGGTCTTGCTCGAGATCGAATAACTCGAGTAATCGAATCGCCCTCGCCAACTTACCCGATCCACCTATGCTGCGCCGTCCCTACGCCGCGGTGGGGCGGGTCATGATGCGGCGTGAGGCACCGCATAGTAGGTCTGGGCGTCGAACTGCGCTTTTCCTGTAACCGGCGGCCGCGGGCGCGCCGCCTGGATTCAGCGCGAATTCCGGGTTGACCACCTTCGTTCGGGCGAGCCTGGGATGCCGCACGATGAGCGGCGCGCGCCGCGGCGGCTCATACAGGAAACGCTTGTCGGATCAGCCGTGTTCTCCCAGATAGTAAGTCGCCTATGATCGAGATAGTTCAGGATCCGGCCCAGGTACTTATCGATTCCATAAGTCGACCGGTAGTGATTCTTGACGAAGCGCTGGAAGATCGACTTCTTCCGGGCTTCGGGTGAAAGGCCGGCACGCCGCGGGGCGGGCGTGAAGGGCCGGTGCGGCGCTTTGTGCCGATAGACGAGCGCCCACGCGCCCGCGCCCGCCCCCTACAGGAACGGGAACCGGGTTCGGGCCAGGTGGAGATGCCCGGCCGCGGCGGCGGGTTCACGCGTCCTTGTCCAGGAGAGTCCCTACAATGAGAGTATCGGAGCACTGCGGGTGATCGAGCGTGTGGCAAGCTTCATCGAGCGGCACCGGATGTTTGCCTCCGGCCGACGCGTGGGCGTGGCCGTCTCGGGCGGCGCCGATAGCGTGTGCCTGCTCGAAACGCTGCTGGAGCTTGCGCCGCGCTGGAACCTGCGCCTCACGGTGCTGCATCTCGACCACGGCCTGCGGGGCGAGGAGTCGCGCGAGGATGCCCGCTTCGCCGCCCGGCTCGCCGCCCGCCACGGTCTGCCGTTCGAGCTTGGCGAGGCGCATCTGGCAGGGCCGGCCGGCAACGGAGTGAACCTCGAGGAGGCGGCGCGCGAAGCCCGGCGCGGGTTCTTCCTCGAGCAACTCGGCCGCGGCGCCATCGACCGCGTCGCGCTCGGGCACACACGCTCGGACCAGGCCGAAACGGTGCTCTTCCGTCTGCTGCGCGGGACCGGCCCGCGCGGGCTTGCGGCCATGGCGCCGCTGCGCGCCGACGGCATCGTGCGGCCGCTGCTGTGCGTTTCGCGCGAGGAAGTGCGAGAGCACCTGCGGGCGCGCGGCATCGCTTGGCGCGAGGACTCTTCGAACCTGGATCCGCGCTTCGCGCGCAACCGCATCCGCCATCAACTGCTGCCCGCGCTCGCCAGGGAGTGGAACCCGGAGTTCGAAGCGGCGCTGGCGCGCCTGGCCGCGGTGATGCGGGACGAAGAGGATTGGTGGGAGAACGAGCTCGGCCGGCTGGCGCCGGCGTTCTTCTCCGGGTCGCCACCGGAGGTCATCCTGGACGCGGCCCGGCTGACCGCGCTCCACCCCGCCGCCGCCCGCCGCCTGGTTCGCCGCGCGCTGGACACTGTCCGCGCGGGCGCGCCGCCGCTCGGCTTCGAGCACGTCGAGCAGGTGCTTGAGCTCGCCCTGCGTCCCGCTGGCGATGGCCGGCTGATGCTGCCCGGCGCCGACGTCATGCGCTCCTTCGATTGGATCCGCCTGGCGCCTCCCGCTCCGGCGGGCGCCGGGCGTCCCGATTACAGCGTCGCCGTCCGCGCGCCCGGGCCGGTGGCCATTCCGGGCGCCGGCCGCACCCTTCTTGTTGAGCCCGAAGAAAAGGGTCAGCCGCTGCCCGCCGCGCTGGAGATCCGCAACTGGCGTCCCGGCGACGCCTACCAGCCGACCGGGCGGCGGGAGCCGGTCAAGCTGAAGACCTTGTTTCAGGAAGCGCGCATCCCGCTGTGGGAACGGCGCGGCTGGCCGGTGCTGTCGGCGGGCGGGCGCATCGTCTGGGCGAAACGCTTCGGGACGGCCGCCGGGAGCCCCCTAAAAGTCTTGGAACTCGCTGATAATCCAAAAACTTCGAATCCCGGCCCTTGCATGTGACGTCTCAATAACCGAGGATAGAGAGAGAGCCGGCCGGGGGTGCGCGGCGGTAATCCCGCCGGCAGGAGAAGCGATGAACTCATCGAATGTGAAAACGGCAGTCTTCTGGGTTGTTCTGATTTGCGTGGCGGTGCTGCTTTGGGTGGTGGTCAAGACCGGCAAGACGCGCGTCGAACAACCGCTGTCGTTCACCCAGTTTCTGGATGCCGTCGACGCCGGCAAGGTCAAGGCCGTGACCATCGCCGGGAACGAAGTCCGCGGTTCCTACCGGGACGATAATTCCGTCGGACTGCGCACCTTCGTACCGACCAATTATCCCGACCTCTATAAAACGCTTCGCGAAAAGGGCGTCAACGTCGACATCAAGGAATCGGGCTCGAGCGGCTGGGTGCAGCTCCTCATCAACGCCATCCCGTTCGTTCTGCTGCTGGCCTTCTGGATCTTCATGATGCGCCAGATGCAGAGCGGCGGAAACAAGGCCTTAAGTTTTGGCAAGAGCCGCGCGCGCATGCACTCCTCGCAGCAAAAGAAGGTCACCTTCAAGGATGTGGCCGGAGTGGAAGAGGCAAAGGAAGAGCTTCAGGAGATCATCGAATTTCTTCGCGAACCCCAGAAGTTCCAAAAGCTCGGCG
>CAKZVG010000347.1 GCA_937921835.1 uncultured Bryobacteraceae bacterium
TCCATTTCGCCGCCGCCCAACTGAAACGTGGGCTTGCCGGCCGCGGGCACGGTGCAGGAGGTGAGCGCCATGCCCATGCTGCGGCCGTTCGCGTTGACCCGGCGGCACAGCGCTTCGAGGCGCGTGAGATCGTAGCCTCGCGCGGCCGCCGCCCCGCAGATTTTCTCCGCGATCACCGTGGTTCCCACGCCGCGCCGCCCGGCGGTGTACAGGCTGTTCTCCACCGCCACGTCGTCGTCGATCACCACCGCCCGGACCTCAGCCCCGCGCGCCTGGCAGAGTTCGGCCGCCATCTCGAAGTTCATGATGTCGCCGGTGTAGTTCTTGACGATGTGCAGCACGCCCGCGCCGCCGTCCACGGCCAGCGTGGCGGCTTCGATCTGGTCCGGCGTGGGCGAGGTGAAGACCTGCCCCGGACAGGCCGCGTCGAGCATTCCCCGCCCCACGTAGCCGCCATGCATCGGCTCGTGCCCGCTGCCGCCGCCCGAAATCACCCCGGTCTTTCCGCGCACCGGCGCGTCCGCGCGGATCACGTAGACCGGATCGAAGTTGACCTTGAGGATGTCCGGGTGCGCCAGCGCCAGGCCCGCGAGCGACTCCCGGACCACGTCCCGCGGGTCGTTGATGAGCTTTTTCATCGCCAGTGCCGTTGCCTCAGCAACGACTATAGCGCTCCGGCGGGCGCCGCCGGAACACACGCGCTCCGGCGGTTCGTGGAACACTGGAACGGAGGAATCGGTCATGATCACGGAAACGGAAAGCAAGCTCTTTGTTGGCGGCCGCTGGGTCGCCCCCCATTCGGAGCGGCGCGCGGAGATCCGCAATCCCGCGACGGCGGAGGTGCTGGGCGTGATCCCGCTGGGCGATGCCGGAGACGTCGCAGCCGCCGTGGCCGCGGCCGCGGCCGCCTACCCGGACTGGCGCCGCACGCCGCCGGGCGACCGGGTGCAGTTTCTCTTCCGCTTCAAGGAGCTTCTCGAGCGGCACTTCGAGGAGTTGGCCGCCCTCATCACGCGCGAGCACGGCAAGATCCTCGCCGAGTCGCGCGGGGAGTTGCGCCGCGGCATCGAGAACGTGGAGACGGCCTGCGGCATCCCGGCGCTGATGCAGGGCTACAACCTGGAGGACGTGGCGCGCGGCATCGACGAAACCATGATCCGGCAGCCGCTGGGAGTGGTGGCGGCCATCACGCCGTTCAACTTCCCGGCCATGATTCCGCTGTGGTTCCTGCCCTACGCCATCGCCTGCGGCAACACCATGGTGCTGAAGCCGTCGGAGAAGACGCCGCTGACGGTTCTGCGCCTGGCGCAACTGCTGGAGGAAACGGGCCTCCCGCCGGGCGTGCTGAACGTCGTGACCGGCGCGCGTGAAGCCGCCGATGCGTTGCTGGTTCACCCGCAAGTCCGCGCCATCAGCTTCGTCGGTTCGACGCCGGTGGCGCGCCACGTTTACGCCACCGCCTCGGCGCACGGCAAGCGCGTGCAGTGCCAGGGCGGCGCGAAGAACTACGTGGTGGTGATGCCGGACGCCGACCTGGAGATGTCCTCGAAGATCATCGGCGAGAGCGCCTTTGGCTGCTCGGGACAGCGCTGTCTGGCGGTCTCGGTGGCGGTGGCGGTGGGCGCGGCGCGCGAGGCATTCCGGGAGCGCATGGTGGAGCTGGCGCGGAGCCTTCGCGTCGGCGACGGGCTGGACGAGAGCGTGCAGATGGGTCCGGTGATTTCACACGAAAGCAAGTCCCGGATCGAGGCGTTGATCGGCAAAGGCGAGGCGGCGGGCGGCCGCGTTCTGGTCGACGGGCGCGGGACGATCGAGGGCTTCGAGCGCGGCAGTTTCGTGAAACCGACGGTGATCGAGGACGTGCCGCCGGCGAGCGGACTCCAGGAGGTGGAGATCTTCGGCCCGGTGCTGACGCTGGAGCGGGCCGCCAGTCTCGAGGAAGCCATCGCCATGCTCGCCGCCAGCGCCTACGGCAACGCGGCATCCATTTTCACCACCAGCGGCGCGGCGGCGCGCAAGTTCCGCTACGAGACTCCGGCCGGCAACATCGGCGTGAACATCGGCGTTCCCGCGCCCATGGCATCCTTCCCCTTCAGCGGCTGGAAGGACAGCTTCCTCGGCGTGCTGCACGGGCAGGGCCGCGACGCGGTGCAGTTCTACACCGAACAGAAGGTCGTCATCGAGCGCTGGCCGGCGGAGTGGTCGCGGCGGTTTTAGCGCGTCCACGCCGGGAGCGCCGCCTTGATTTCACCCGCGACAACGCACAGCCTGCCCGGCAGGCGCCGGCAGGCAGCCCGGCTACTCGCTTCCTGATGGCGGTGAGCGGCACGGCGGAAGCGGCGGCCGGGCCGTTACCTACATTCCGGCGTGGACCGATCCTGCGCTGCGGTTCGATGGATCTCAACAGGCGGCAAGCGAGCCGGCCGGGAAAACGAGTGAAGAAACCGGATCCAGGGCTATAATCGAAGCGCATGCCGACGAATGCCGGTGAGGCGGCCGGGCGGGGCCCCGGCGAGGCCTGCTTGGCGTTGGAGCGTTTCCTCAAGGCCAGCCACGAACCTATCCTGCTTGAAGACGGAGAGACGCCGCTACTGCTGCGCGCGGGCAACTACGAGATTCAGCAGCGCGGCGGCCACCTGCTGTTCGAGGCCTGGGACGAACGGCGCAACCTGACGCGCCGCGTCACGGGAGTGGAAGACGAACGCGCCGGGAGACTCCTGCTGCGTATCGAGAGGTTCGGCAAGCGCCCCGGGACGCTGGCGCTGGTGGACGGCGCGCGGCGCGCCGGCTACGGCGCCGGACGCCGGGCCGGCCGCTCCGCCTTCCGCGAACAGTTCCGCCGCTTCCTGCGGCGGCAGTTTGTGGATTGGAGGATCGCCGAGATCAGCAGTGAACCCGATCTCGAGCACAGCCTCTCGCCCGCCTACGCGCGCGCGTTCCTCAGAAAAGGGGCGGCCGGCTGGGCGGCGCTCGGCGTGCCGCCGGGGGACTCCGAACCCGCGCATGGATTGAGCTTCGGATTGATCTGGCTGGACTACCTGCGCCGGCGCGAACGGCGCGTCACGGTGGAAGGGCTCGCTATGTTCCTGCCCGGTGGGCGCCACCAGTCCACCTGCCTGCGTCTGCGCTGCCTGAATCCGGCCGCCGCGGCGTGGGCCGTGTTTGTGTACTCGGACGGCGGGCAGGAAGAGCGTCTCGACCCGCGCGACTGGGGCAACCTCGATACGCGCCTGGAACCCTGCGCGCGCCCGCGCATCACGCCCGAGCAGGCGGCGTGGATCGAGCGGCTGCGCGCGATCCCGGGAGTGGAAACCGTCGAAGCTGGAGCCGCGCTCAGCGTGCGCGTGCGCGGGTTCGAGTTCGGCCGGTTCTCCGATGGCTCATTCCGCTTCGGACTCGAAACGCGCACCCGCCCGGCGCCGTCTAGCTCCTGCGAGGTGGTGCGTCTGGCGGAAGAGTTGTCGCGGCTGCGAAGCGCCGGGGCGCGCGACCGGACGAATCCGCTCTGGCGCCGGCATCCCGAGCGCTGGCTCGAATCGCAGGTGCGAACCAATATCGAAGCGCTCGACGCGGCGCTGTTGAAGGAGCCGCTGTACGGGCAGGTGCCCGCGGTGGCGGGCGTGGAACGCGGCGTGATCGATCTGCTGGCGGCCGAACGCGGCGGGCGCCTGGCGGTGCTGGAATTGAAAGCGGACGAGGACATCCACCTGCCGTTGCAGGCGCTCGACTATTGGCTGCGAGTGAAGTGGCACGCCGAGCGGAATGAGTTCTCGGCTAAAGGATACTTCCCGGGATTGCCGCTTCTGGCGCAAGCGCCTCGGCTGATTCTGGCCGCGCCGGCGATGGGGTTTCATCCCACCACCGAGACGGTGCTTGGCTATTTCGACCCGGGCATCGAGGTGGAGCGCGCCGGCCTCTCGGTAGAATGGCGGGAGAGGGTGCGCGTGGTGATGCGGGCCAAGGGCGCGCAAAGTCCCATGTGGCTCTGAAGGAGGAGAGTATGGCGCTCAAGTATCTGCGGCAGATCGGCGACGCCATCCGCCATCTCGATCCGGCGGAGGTGCGCGAAACGGCCGAGCGACCGCTGCGCATCGGCATTTATGCGCCGTACTCGGCGGCTTTCATTGAGGATTTCCTCGTGCCCGCCAGCGTCTCCGACGCCAAGCGCCGGGAACTGGCCGGGGTGCTGCATCGCATCGGCGAGCCCGGCGCGCCCGCGCAGTTCGACATCGAGATCTACGAGGAACCGCTGCCGCGCCCGCCGCACGCGGTCGGGTTCGCTCCGCACCGGCCACACGACATGGTGCGCGCCGTGCTCGATCGGTACGAGAGCGACTTTGGCCTCGCGCTGGCGCGCTGCTTCCCGGTGTTCCGCCGGGCGGCGGCCGAAAAGATCGTGCGCAACGTCGCCAGGGAGAACACGCTCTTCTCGCTGGCTACCGCGCTGCCCGACATCGTGCCCAGCGTCCTCACGCTGCCCTGGGCGGGCGCGCAGTTCGCCTCCGACACCGCCTTCCTGACCATGAACCAGATCCGGATGGTGTTTCTGTTAGGCGCGGCCAGCGACCGGCCGGTGGGCTACCGGGAGCAGAAAGCGGAAGTCGCTTCGGTCATCGCGGCCGCCTTCGGGTGGCGCGCGC
>CAKZVG010000348.1 GCA_937921835.1 uncultured Bryobacteraceae bacterium
ACCGCATCGTGGCCGCCACCGGAGTGATCACGAACTACGACCGGATGATTATCGGCGGGCGCGAGTTCGACGTGGCGGTAATCGGCTCCGACGAGCACTATCCGCAAGTGCGCAACCTGGTCATCCTGGCCGGACGTTTCATGGACTCGACCGACGTCGCGCTGCGCAAACGGGTGGCGATGCTGACCGAGCGGCTGGCCGTCAGATTGTACGGAAGCCAGCAGGGCGCGGTGGGGCAGGTTCTCAAGGTTCACGGGCTACAGTTCACGGTCATCGGCACGTTCAAGGAAAGGACCGAGACCTTCGGGTTGTCGGAGCTTTCGAGCGAGACGATGCTCATTCCCATCACCGTCATCCGCTACTTCACCAAGACCGAACGGGTGGACCCGATGTACGTTCAGGTGAAGCGCTCCGCCGAAGTGGAGGCGGTGGCGGGGATGGTGCGCCAGATCCTGGAGAGCCGGCACCGTCCGGGTGCGCGCTACCGCGTGCAGACGCTGACTGCGATCCTCGAAACCGCGCAGCGCATCGCGCTGGTGCTGTCGCTGGTGCTGGTGCTGGTGTCCGCCATCGCGCTGATCATCTCCGGCATCGGCATCATGAACATCATGCTGGTGACCGTGACCGAGCGCACGCGCGAGGTGGGCATCCGCATGGCCGTGGGCGCGCCGCGCAAGGAGATCCTGCGCCAGTTTCTGACCGAGGCCATCCTTATCAGCCTGGGCGGGGGTCTGGCCGGCATTCTGCTGGGCGTCTCGGGCCCGCTGGCGGTGCGCTTCCTGGTGGAAGGAATCAAGATCCCGATTTCCGCGCTTTCGATTGCGATCGCCTTCGCGGTGTCGTTCCTGGTCGGGCTGATCTTCGGGATTCTGCCCGCCAACCGCGCCGCGCGGCTGAATCCGACCGAGGCGCTGCGCTACGAGTAGTGGAGGAGTGAACCATGGTTTTGCGGCTCTTGCCGGTGTGCGTTCTGGCGGCCGGAATCGCGGCGGGTGAAGTCCGCACGCTTTCCTTGCGCGAGGCGGTGAAGATCGCCCTGGAGCAGAACCCGGACGTGCTGCTGGCGCGGCTGGACGAACGGAAGGCGGCGCTCGAGGTGCGCGCGGCGCGCGATCCTTTCTCCCCCAAGCTGTACGTGGGCAGCGGGCTGGCCTACACCAGCGGCTTCCCCATGAGCATGGAAGGCGGAGGACCTTCGGTGGTGCAGGCGCGCGCGGTGAGCAGCATCTATAATCAGCCGGCGCGCTATCGCGCCGCGCAGGCGCGGGAGCTGGCGCGCGGCGCGGCCTTCGATACCCAGGCGCGGCGCGAGGAAGCGGCGCTGCGGACGGCGTTGCTGTACCTGGACGCGCAGCAGGCGGCGCGCGCGCTCGAAGCGGCCCGGCGGCAGGTGGAGAGCCTTGACAAGGTGCGCGCGGCCGTCGAGCGGCGCATCGAGGAGGGCCGGGAACTGCCCCTCGAAGGCCGCCGCGCGGCGCTGGAGGCGGCGCGCGCGCGGCAGCGCGTCGGGATTCTGGAGGACGATCTGGAGTTCGCCGAGCGCTCGCTCGCCAGTGTCCTGGGCTATGGCGCGGAGGATCGCGTGCGGGCCGTCGCGGACTCGGATCCGGAGCCGGTACAGGTTCCCGGCGCCGAAGAGGCGGCGGTCGCGCTGGCTCTGGAGGACAACCGCGAGCTGCGCAAGCTTGAATCCGCGCTGGTCGCCAAGGGCTTCGAACTGCGCTCCTATAAGTCGATGAACCGCCCCACGGTGGACCTGGTGGCGCAGTACGGGCTTTTCAGCCGCTTCAACAACTACGAGGACTTTTACCGCCGCTTTGAGCGGCACAACGGGCAGATCGGCGTGTCGTTCCAGCTTCCGCTGACGGCGGGACCGGCGGCGAAGGCGCGGGCCGGGCAGGCCGAGGCCGAGATCGCGCGCCTGCGGCTGGAACTGGCGCGGACGCGCAACCGGATTTCGCTCGCGGCGCGCCGCGCCTTTCAGGACGTCGAACGGGCCGTCACGGCGCGCGAGGTGGCGCGGCTGGACTACGAACTTCAGCGCGAGCAGGTCTCGGTCCGGCTGGCGCAGCTCGACGAAGGACGGGCAGGGCTGCGGCAGGTGGAGGAGGCGCGCTTCGCCGAAAACGAAAAGTGGCTGGCCCTGCTCGACGCCCAGTACGCGCTCGAACGCGCGCGGCTGGAGTTGCTGCGGCACACCGGGGGCCTGCTGGCGGCGCTGCGATAGCGCGCGCTACCGCGTTCCGTAGCGGCGGCCGACATAGTCCTCCAGGATGCCGATGAACTCGGCCACGATGGCGCCGCCGCGCAGCGTCCTGGCCAGCCGGCCGTCCACATACACCGGCGCCACCGGCTCCTCGAAGGTTCCGGGCAGGGAAATGCCGATGTTGGAGTGCTTGGACTCGCCCGGGCCGTTCACCACGCAGCCCATCACGGCGACCTTCATCTCCTCGACCCCCGGGAAGGTCTGCTTCCATACCGGCATCTTCTCGCGCAGGTAGGACTCGATCTGCGCGGCCATCTCCTGAAAGAACGTGCTGGTGGTGCGGCCGCAGCCGGGACACGCCGTCACCTGGGGCGTGAAACTGCGCAGGCCGAGGGCCTGGAGGATCTGCTGGCAGACGGTCACCTCCTCGGTACGATCGCCGTCGGGCAGCGGCGTCAGCGAGGCGCGAATGGTGTCGCCGATCCCTTCCTGGAGCAGAACCGAGAGCGCCGCCGTGGTGGCGACGATCCCCTTGCTGCCGAGACCGGCTTCCGTCAGGCCGAGATGCAGGGGGTAGTCGCAACGCGCCGCAAGGTCGCGGTAGACGTCGATCAGGTCCTGCACTCCGCTCATCTTGGCGCTGAGGATGATGCGGTCGTGCGGCAGGCCGTAGCGTTCGGCCGCGGCGGCCGATTCGAGCGCGCTGGCGACGATGGCTTCGTGCATGACCTGGGAGGAGGAGAGCGGCTCGGCGCGCCGCGAATTCTCGTCCATCAGGCGCGCCAGCAGCGCCTGGTCCAGCGATCCCCAATTGACGCCGATGCGTACCGGGCGCCCATACTCGATGGCCGCCTCGATCATGGTGCGGAAGTTCTCGTCGTGCTTGCGGCCGATGTTGACGTTGCCGGGGTTGATGCGGTACTTGGCCAGCGCGCGGGCGCACTCGGGGTACTTCCGGAGCAGGATGTGGCCGTTGAAATGGAAGTCGCCGATCAGGGGCACGCGCAAGCCGAAGGCTTCCAGCGTCGCGGCGATGCGCGGCACGGCCGCGGCGGCTTCCTCGGTATTCACCGTCACCCGCACCAGTTCCGAGCCCGCGCGCGCCAGCGCGATCACCTGATTGACCGTGGCCGTGGTGTCGGCGGTGTCGGTGTTGGTCATCGACTGGACCACGATGGGGTGGCCGCCGCCCACCTTGACCCCACCCACGTCCACCACCGCCGCTTTGCGGCGCTCCTTCAGCGCCACGCGTTAAGCTCCTTCCGGACCGCACGGCGCAGGAACGCGGCCATGCGTGCGTCGGGCCCGAGCACGTGATCGCGCAGCCAGCCCTTGAGATACAGCAGCACCGGTTCATCGATGACCGCCCCGCGGCGGACGGCTTCGGAGAGATCCGCGGCGCGATCGAGCAGTGACTCGTGCCGGGCCTTGTGAGCGGCCAAGGCGGGGTCGCCGTGGCGGCGCATCAGGCGCTCCTCGTCGCGGAAGTGTTCCTTGACGGTGGACACGAGCTGTTTGAAGACCGGACGCCAGGCGGCCGGATCCGCCTGAACGCACGCCGCGTGCAGGCGGTTCAGAAGGCGGCGGATCTCTTCGTGCTGGCGGTCGATTTCTTCGAGACCGAGCCGCAGGTGGGTTCCGCCGGGGAGGAACTCGCGGGCAGGCGCGGTGGGGCACCCCAGCCCGCAGGAGCAAGCCTTTGGCATATAGAACCAGCCTAGCAGATGCCCGCCGCGCGCCCGCGGTTACTTGGGCTGTCCCGCCAGGCGCAGGTATTCGCGGAGAATCCTGCCCACGTAAAGCTGCGTTTCGCGGTAAGGGGGAACGTCCCCATAACGCTGGACCGCGCCTTCGCCGGCGTTGTAGGCCGCCAGAGCCAGGCGCGCGCTGCCGCCGTACTTGCGCAGCAGCTCCTGGAGATGGCGCACGCCCGCGTCGACGTTCTCGCCGGGGTCGTGCGGATTGGCGCCGAGCTGCGCGGCGGTGGCGGGCATCAGTTGCATCACGCCGAGGGCGCCCTTGGGGGAAACGGCGGCGGGGTTGAAGGCCGATTCGGCCCGCGCGACGCTGCGCACGAACTCGCGCGGCAGGCCGTAGCGGTCCGCTGCCTGGTCGACGAGCGCAATCGGGGAACGGGGGGGCGCGGCCGCGGCCGGGTCCGGACCCGCGGCGGGCGCGGGGGGTGCGGCGGGCGCGGGCTCCGGCGCGTCGTCGGGTTCAAAACGCGCCACCTCGGCGGCCGGGAGTTCCACCACTCCGCCCTCGACGTGCAGCCGCAGCGCGTCTCCGGCCCGCTCGTGGCGCTCCACGCGCAGGCGGAAGCCGCTTGAAAACACGGCATACTCCCCGGCCCAGGCGGCGGTAGCGGCGAGCACACTCAGAGCGATCCGCGGCAGCATTCAGTGGGTTTGACGCGCGCGCCGCCCGAAGCGTGCAACGCGATTCCGCTATCATGGTCAAAACTTCCCTTCATGACCACGCTCACGCATCTCGAATGCAGCCGCTGCGGCGCGCGCCACGACGCCCGCGCGCCGCAAAACCTCTGCCCTTGCGGCGGCCCGCTGCTGGCGCGCTACGACCTGGCGACGGCCCGCGAGAGCTGGAACCGCGACTGGATCCCCAACGGCCCCTCCAGCATGTGGCGCTACGCTCCGGTGCTGCCGGTGAGCAAGCCGCAGGCGATCGTGTCGCTCGGCGAGGGCATGACGCCGCTGGTGCGCGCGCAGCGTCTTGGCGAGCGCCTGGGCGCGGCGCAGCTCTGGATCAAGGACGACGGCGTCAACCCCACGGGATCGTTCAAGGCGCGCGGGCTCTCCTGCGCCATCTCGATGGCGGTCGAACTGGGCGTCCGCAAAGTGGCCATCCCATCGGCTGGCAACGCGGCCGGCGCGCTGGCCGCCTATGCGGCGGCGGCAGGGCTGGAAGCGCACATCTTCCTGCCGCGCGACGTGCCGCAAGCCAACTACATCGAATGCAAGGCTTCGGGCGCGCGGGTGACGCTGGTGGACGGCCTGATCAGCGACTGCGCGCGGATTGTCTCGGAACGCGCGGCGCGGGACGGCTGGTACGACGTTTCGACGCTCAAGGAGCCCTACCGCATCGAAGGCAAGAAGACCATGGGCTACGAACTGGCCGAGCACTTCCGCTGGACCCTGCCGGACGCCGTGTTCTACCCTACCGGCGGAGGTGTCGGGCTGATCGGCATGTGGAAGGCGTTCGCCGAAATGGAGGAACTGGGCTGGACTGTGGGCCGGCGCCCCAAGATGATCGCCGTGCAGATGGAAGGCTGCCAGCCGGTGGTGCGCGCCTTCGAGCGCGGTGACGAGCACTGCGAGCTTTGGGAGGACGCCTGGACCGTGGCCAGCGGGCTGCGCGTGCCCAAGCCGCTGGGCGACACGCTGATCCTGCGCGCGCTGCGCGAATCGGGCGGCACGGCGCTGGCGGTCAGCGACGAAGCGGCCCTCGAGGCCGGACTCGAACTCGCCGCCTGGGAGGGCATCTTCGCCGCGCCCGAGGGCGCCGCCTGCGTGGTGGCCCTGCGGAGACTGCTCGCCAGCGGCTTCCTGAAGCCCGAGGAGCGCATCGTGATCTACAACACCGGCGCGGGCCTGAAGTACCTGGAGGCTTACTCGACGCGCTTCCCCCGGCAGGCCGGCGGCGAGCAGGACAAGCTGGGCGGGCTGATTACGCCGCGCTGAGCGCCGGACGCCCGGCGGCCAGCGCCGGACAGGCCGGCTCCAAACGACATGCTTGTGAGCAGCCCCTTCGCGCTCACGGCTTGGCGGCGGAAGCGGCGGACCGGATAGAATGAGGTATCGCATTATGCAGGTGTTACAGGCCGGCCCGCACAAGCTCCTGATGCTGGAACTCGACCCCGGCGTGATTTCCAAGATCGTCCGCGACGCAGGCTTTGAAGCGCGGATCGACGAGCGTGAACGCTACCTGGTGATCGAGTTGACCGCGGTGGAACGCAAGGGCCCGCTGCTGCTGTTCGACGCCGCCGACCCGGGCAATCTGGGCTGGTTTTCGCGCTGCCAGTTCTACGTGGACGGCAGAACCGGGCTGGTGCTCCAGACGCCGCTGTCGCTGGCCAATCAGCGCGACCGCTCCGGCCGGCCGCTGCCGAACTCGGTCCGCCTGCAAATCACCAAGGAGCTTCCCGCGGGGTTCCGGCTTCCGGGACGCCAGCCCGTCTCCGAGCAATTGGTGTACGCCGTGCTCCACAATTTCCTCGTGGCGCTTACCAAAGTGGGCGTGGGGGTGTGCGGAGGGCCGGCCGTGCGCCCGCTGGCCGGACGCACGGAGGACGTCGGCGCCCGCAAC
>CAKZVG010000349.1 GCA_937921835.1 uncultured Bryobacteraceae bacterium
CCAGCCGGGGTTGAAGTTGCCCATCAGATACCGGCAGTCGGAGCGGGGCCAGGAGAGGACGTCGAAGGGGTAGGCGGCCATCCAGCGGACTTTGTCGAGGTTGCGCTCGAGGCCGGCGTACTGGAAGCCTTCGATCAGGAAAGTGTCGAAGCCGGAGCCCGCTTTCGTTTCCCACTCGACGGGCAGGTTGACGTAGCGGTTGAGGCGGCGCGTCGAGGGGTCGTTGACGTCCAGTAGCCAGAGGAGTTCGAAGCTGGCGTTCGGGTGGGTGGCGAGGACATCGCTCGTCAATTCATCGCCGTTGCCGGTGAAGTTGCGGATGACGATCCACAGGCCGGTCTGCCCGGAAGCAAGCGTGGCGGTGATCTTGAACCGCTGCCAGGATGCGGTGACCGTGATTTGCGTTGAGCCAGCCAGGTACTCGGTGTAGGCGTTGTTCACGATGGCGAGCGAGACCTTGCGCATGCCGGATGCGACGCGGGCCCAGATGTAGAAGGTGTAGCTGCCGCCGTCGGCGAGGCTGGCGATTTGCTGCTGGATGAATGGCGTCGTCGTGTTGGCGGTCACCACATCGGCCGTCTGGTTCCCATCCGGAGCGGTGATGCCGTTCGCGGTCACCGAGCAGCTCCCGCCGTTCTTTTCCCAGGTCCCGACGCTGAAATCCTCCGAGTACTTCGCCATGTTCTCGAAGGGGCCGCCGACGGTCTGGTAAGCGCCGGATTCGAGCGATTGGAAATTCGAGTCGAGGTACGCCCACTGGTTGTTGGCGGCCAGATATGCGAAGGACGCGCTTCCAGAACCGTCGCGGAGCGCCAGCGTGTTCGCCGTAGGGTTGGCCGTACCGGTGGTGCGGACGTTGTCGAGCGTACCAGAGGTGATGTTCCCGGCATGGTGGTTGTGGGACAGCGGCGCCTTGCCCGCCAGGTCCGTCACCAGATTCGTAACGTCGGCCTGCGCATGGTTGTGCGCCGGGACCGTCGCAAGGGCGATGGTCACAGTCACCCGGTCATTGGCCTCGTCGTCGGCGAGGGAGAGCGCCATGTTCGCGCCCTGGATCAAGTTCAGCGCGCGGCGCGTCCCAATTGCCGGCCCGTTATTCTGGATCGTGAACGGCAGCGCGCCGGAGACGATATCGCCTGCCACGTGCGTGTGCGCGGGCAGATCGCCGGCCGCGAGCGCCGCGCCAGCCGTGGCGCGGCCCTTGGCGTCCACGGTGAGTTTGGTGTACGTGCCGGTAGCGACCGCCGTGTTGGCGAGCGACAGGACTCCGGCCGCGACTGCCAGTCCTCCTACGGGATCGATCTGGACGATGCCCTTGCTGATGGTTGTGGCGTCCGGATACGTTGGCGGGCCGAACGTTTGCCCCGGCGCCCAGTCGATGATCCCGTCCATGACGATGTGGTCGTTCGCCCCGAGCGCCATCCCCAAGCCGCCTGAGTTGGCGGCCTTCCGCCACTTGATCGATGCGGCGTTCGGCAGGCGCACCAGCCCCGTCGCCGCCTTGGCGCCCGCCCCGAACTCCGCTCCGTCCTGGAACGTCTTCAGCCCGGTAATCTTGACCGCGCCGTCCTTCCGGACATAGTTGCGCGCCGCCACGGTCCCCAACTCAGTCTCCATCGCGACCACCGCCGATTGCAGGGCGGTGATAAAACCAGCGACCATGTTCGCCTTCAGCGTGGCGGGAGAGTTGTGCTGCACCGCGACCGTGCCGAACTGCCCCCGCTGGCATCCGGTGAACTGAGCGGCGTTCTTGCCCGTGTAGACGATCAATTCGTCGTTGATCGTCAGGATGCCGTAGCTGGCGGCAAAACCGTTCGTGGAGGCGACGTTGATGGTCGAGTCGCCCGCCAGCACCGTCTGCGTGGTCGCCGTCTCCAGCGGGACGGCCGAGAAGGCGTCCACGGGAGAAAACAGCGTCGCGGCGCCGTCGATGCTGTTCGGGTAGCTGCTCAATTCAACCTCCTCTGGTTCGCCTTGAAGCGGTTGAGGGCGGCCGCGGCGGGCAAATCGGCCTCGACGGCGTGTGCCGCCTCATACGCGCGCCCCGCGCGGGGCTTGTGGTACTGGACAGCGGTGGCGGCCGCCTGGGCCCACGTCTCCAAAGGAACCGGACGGCTATTCAGGCAGAACTGGTCGAACGCCCAGAAGCACATCGAGTAGAGCTTCTTCGCGCGCCACAGGCCGTGCGCCTGTGCCATTGGCGGGTCCGGAGGACCGTAGATGCCGGCGAGATAAATGCGCTCCTCCGCGGGCCGGCCGAGCACGTCGAACGGATACGCCAGCGTCCGCGCCATAAGATTCGCAATCTTCTGCCACACGTCGTAGTTGAATCCCTCCGCGCGGAAGTATTTGACGCCGTAGCTGCTGTTCTTCCACTCGCTCGGCAGGTTCACATGCATGTTGAGCGCCCGGTGGGCCGGATCCGGCGCCGGCTTCCCTTGGTTGGCGTCGAGCGGCCAGAGGCATTCGAAAACGGCGGTGGGGTGAAACTGCCGGACGTAGGAGATCGCCTCCTGGCAGTACTCCCAGATCCGGTCACGGAGGAAGTCGGCGGTCGCGAGGTCGTCGCCGGGCGAGTCGGTGTTTGTCAGGAAACGGTGCATGGGGCGCCCGTGGAGCGCTTCGAACACGGCCTTCGTCTCGTCGTCGTAGAACGGCATCCCGGAGCCGTTCGGGAAGTACCAACACTGTGTCTCGCCGAACTGGAGGACGACAGGCAGGCCTGCGGCGGCGATCTCGTCGGCGCACTTCCTGTACATCTGTTTGAGGTAGTTCCGCACCCTTGTGCCGAAAAGCATTTGCGTCGACGGCACGGGCAGCTCCACTGGCGCTCCGTACCAGTAGCGGGCGGCCATCCCCGCCGGCGGCCGGCAGCACTCCATCGAGAAGGCGAACGACGCCTTAATGCCCGCTGCCTGGAACTGGCCGGCGAGGTGGCGAATCCACTTGCGCGCGCCCTCGGTCATGACGGGCGAGACGGAATCGATCATCTCCCAGTCGCCCTCATTGCCCGCCGCCCCCATGTGGTCGTCAAGCGCGAGCGTCACCGAATTCGGCTCGCTGACTGCGAGGCCGATGAACGTCCACCCCGGCGCCTTGGACTGAATCCGGAGCGTGGCGCTCGCCCCGAAGTTGTCATCCGCCCACACTCCTGAAAACATCCCGTTCAGCGTGGCGCGCATGTGGGAGACAACCTGCTGCTACGTCTCGCCGTACCCGATGGCGTGTGAGACGCGGGTGCCGCCAATTTCGAACCACACCGCGTCGCCCGGCGCCGGATCGCCGGAGAACTGGATCGTGGCGTACGGGTAACTGGCGCCCACGCGCCGCCGCTCGTTGTTCCAGAAGACGCCCATGTACACGTCGGCGTGGGCTCGGAAGCCGAGCTTCTGGAGTTGCCATAGGTGCCAGGCAGGCGGCTTCTTGTAGCCGTGGCCCGTGTCGAAATCGATGGCGAGCGACACGTCGTCGTAGACCCTCGGTGGGTCCGGAACGTCCTGCGGTTCGAGCGGCCAGGGGTAGTCGAAATAGAAGTGGTAGCCAGCCGAGGCCGGGTGCCGGTCAAACAGCGCAGTGATCTCAACCTCGTGATTGCCGGAGGCAAGCCCGTTGCGGAGCTTGATGTTGGCCGTCGTGCCGCCGTACTCGCTCAGGTACAGGTCGTGCGCCGTCGGCGCATCGCCGTCCACCGAGACACTGATCCTGCCGCAGTCGGTGTTGAGGAACGTCCCAAGATACAGATCGTGCTGCTGCGCGTATGAGTAACGCAGGGACGCCTTCCGGACGTCTCCCGCGGAAGGAGGCGCACAACGCCGCGCGTGCCCTTTGGACCACCAGTGGCTCGGCCAGCCGGCGCCAAAGGAGTATTTCTCCCAATAGCCGGTATGCGTGCATCGATTGTCGGATT
>CAKZVG010000350.1 GCA_937921835.1 uncultured Bryobacteraceae bacterium
GATCCGCGACACCACGACGCGTCCCACCAGCAGGCCGAGGGCGAAACCGAGCGAGAGAATGTTGAGCGCGTTCTTCTCCGGTACGCCCTGGGAGATCAGATAAGACGCCAGCCAGTTCCAGACGCCCACTTCGCAGGCCACGTAGAGGAACAGGAACAGCGATAGCAGGTAGAGCGCCGGACGGCCGAGTACGCCGCCCGCTTCGGAAAACTTAAAGCCCCGCTCGCCCGAGGGAGGCGGGATCGGCGCCGTGGCGTGAACCACCAGGGTGACCACCGTCAGCGCCGCCGCCAGGTAGCAGAGCCTGTAAGCGTCGCCTGCGACCACATTGGCGGCGATGAAGGGCGTCGCCAGCCCGCCCAGCCCGAAGAACAGGTTGAGGAAGTTCAGCACCGAGGCGCGCCGCTCCTCGCCGATGTCACTCACCAGCGCGTTGGCGGCGGTGACGATGGTTCCGCCGCCCAGGCCCAGCAGGAACAGGAAGCCGGCGATCTGTCCGTAGCCGGCCGCGTTCGGCAGGGCGAAGAGGGCGATGGCAATGAGCGCCAGCCCTCCGACGAGTCCCAACTTCTTCCCCTTGTTATCGATGAGCGGACCGGCCGACAGCGAGGCGATGATCAGGCCGATGGCCTGCGCCAGGGCGATGTTGCCGTTCTGCTGTGGCGTCAACTGAAAACGGCGGGAAAGGTCGGGCAGAATCGTGCCCAGCATGGCGGCGATCACGCCGTAAACGAAAATCGCCAGAATCGCCGCGACGATGATCTGTCCGGACCTGGCGGCGGGTTTGCGAGTAGCCACGATATCCTCCTGAATCACCGCGGCCGAGCGCGCGCGGAATCAAATAGTAGCAGAAAGGCGGCCGCGCTGCTCTACTTCGTGTAGAGCACGCGGTCGCCGCGCACGATCAGCCGCACAAAGGAGTGCCAGGCGCGGCCGTCGCGCGCCTGCTCCTGCGAGAATAACGTCAGGTGGATGACATCCTTGAGGTCGGGCCGGCCGGTACGGCGGTTGAGAATGTCGTAGGTGGGCGTGCGGTTGTGGATCAACTGCGGAACCAGGTAATACTCGAAGCGCCCGTCCCGCACCTCGAGCGTTCCCTGGCCGATCACCGCGCCGGGGATGACCGCCGCGTAATAGACCGTGCGGGCGGTGCTGCGGCCGGCGATGCGCAGCCCCTCAAGCGGCGAAAAGACCGTCTCCTGCCCCAACTCCAACTCGAGCCTTGGCGCGTCGGCGGGCCGGTCCTTCTCGATGACGTAGAACTCGCCGCCCTCGGGCGGCAGGCCCGGCATGACGCCCCGGTGCCCTTCCCAGTCGGCTTCAAGCTGGAAGCGGTAGATGCCCGGCTGATCGAGCGTCCAGCGCTCGGCGCCCACCCAGCTTCCATCCGCGCCGCCGGCGCCCGAGGCCAGCACCCGCCGCCCATCCGGATAGGTGAGGGTGAAGCGTACGTTCACCGGCAGGATGGGATCGATCTGTACCCCGGGTGCGAAACTGGTGCCGGCCTCATACAACATGCCGGGGCGGGTCCCCACCAGGAACACGCGGCCCTTGGCGCCGGTGGGGCCGATCACGTCCTCGCTGCCCGCCGCCACGACGCGGTTATTGTTGGTCCCCTCCGGCAGCAGAAAGGCGCTGGCGATGTAGCCGGCGTAGAGCGGGGTCTGGCCGGCTTTCCGGACCACGATGCCGCCGATGAGGCGGTAAATATCTCCCGGCAGGTCGCCGTTGCTCGAGGCGTTGATCTGCCCGCCGAAGTTGGTGGCCGTGGTGGGCCAGTAGGGCGCGCGTATCCCGTTCTCGCCTACGATGAAGCGCGAGACGAAGCCCGGCCGCGGTCCGGCGGAATAGAAGTACTCCCAGTCGGTGATGTACTCCGGAAACAGGTGCGGCGAGTAGCCGTTCGAGGTGCGGATCTCCAGGTTGGTGTTGCCGACGCCGTGCCACTTGGGATCGTACTTGAGGGGCTTGTCCCTGTATTCGCACAGCAGCATGGGCTCGATCTTGTTCGCCCCCGCGCCTTCGCTGGCGATCAGCAGCACGTCGCCCGCGTTCCAGGGGAAGTTGATGTGGTCCAGCACCGCGTCCTCGCCGGGCCGCGGGTACCCTTCGAAGTGCGTCTCGCCACGCTCGAAGTACTGGCCGTTGATGCGCACCATCTTGCCGCGCGCCCGGATGGGCGTGTCCGGCGGATAGACCACGCCGGCGTGGCGCATGCTGCACACCCACAGGTGGCCGTCCGGGTCCCAGTACCTGGCCAGAACATGGCCCAGATACTCCCCCGGCGCATCGAACACCAGCGCCCGGTTGCCCTGCGCCGCGCCGAAGACGCCCGAGGGCGAGGCCTTTCCGGTGAAGTGAAGCTGGCGCTTGTTGGACGGGTCGGAGTTCACAAACAGCGTGGCGTTCACCTCCACCTCCGCGGGCACGGCGGGAGCGAAGCCGATGTCGCGCCCGTAGCGGTTGCCCACCGGATAGGGCATCCCCTGGAAGGTCGCGGTCGCCAGCGTCATCCGCTTGGCGATCCAGAAATGGTAGGTTCCCCCGCCTTCGTAACGGTTGCCCCACACGTCCTCCGTCCAGCCGGTGGCCTTTACCGTGTAGCGGCCATAGGCCGGCGGCACCCACTGCGTGAACCGGGCGTCCTTGGTTCCCGGCCAGATGCCGGTGGTGCCAACGAAAGGCGCGCTTCCCAGATTGGTCACCGATCCGTCCGGATTCGTCACCTCCACCGTCAGTTCCCCCTTGGTGTGGTCGAGCGGGATGTTCGAGCGCGCTTCGATGGTATAAGGCGGGAACTGGGGCTCCAGCGAATAGGCGATCCTCCGCCCGTTGTCGTCATAGCGCGGGAGAATTACATCGTCCTGGATCAGGTTGCGTCCCGACAGCGCGAAGCAGCACTTGTCCTCTTCCGCCACCACACCCCGGTAACCGTTGGAGTTGTAGTTGGCCAGCAGCACCCACGGAAGCCTGGGCCGGATTCCGTCCGCGTCCACCCGCCATCCGCGAGGATCCACGCCGTCGGCCGGGATGGGCGGGGAGTAGAGGTGCGATTCGGTCGGACGTCCTTTGAAGAACGGCCGTCGGGCGAAGGCGCCGCCGTTCAGGTCATAATTGCGGGTTTTCATCGTGACCCCGAAGTCCAGCCGCAGGCGGTAGATGCCCGGCGGCAGGCTGGAAGGCAGTTTCTGGCGGACCGCAAAGCGGATCTCGCGGGCGCCCTGGCGCGCGGCCGTTTCTTCCAGCTTGCGGGTCTGGAACTGATCCAGGGGGGTATTGAAGCCGTAGCCGAAGCGCCTGGTGACCGCACCCTGCACACCGCCCTCGATCGCTATGCCGGTGGGCGTGAGCAGCGTGGACATACGCTCGTCGCTTGCCAGGCGCAGCCTTCCGCCGGCGTCGAAGGTGCGCTCGGCGGTCGCCAGCATGCAGAACCCGTCGGGCACGATCTTCAACGCCTCGAGCGCCTTCAAGTGATCGTTGGTGACCGTCAGCACCGCCGCCAGGTTCACCTCGGCCTCCGGCTCCCAACGGCCCGGACTGGCCGTGACCTTTACCGACCACTCGCCGTAGTCGGTGTAACCGCTGTCGCCGAAGCTGACCTGCCAGAAATCGGCCCCCGGACAACGGTTAAACAGACCACTAAGTATGATTAATGCCACAAGCATCGAAGCAAGCCGCGACATGGCAGCGATCCTCCTGAGGAAGTTATCGGCCTGAGTCCGGCGCCCACACCGGTCCCCGCTTGAGAAACCCGTCCGGCCGCCGAAGGTTGCGCCTCCCGGGCGCGCCGCGAATGGAGTATAAGTGATCGGTATGTGGCCCCGTACCGTAGCCATGTTAGTACTTACCGGAGTTTCTGGTTTGGCGCAATCGGTCTCCGATCTGGATTTCATCGCTAACCAGGTGGACGGCCGCGCGCTGCGGCGCATGCTGCCCGAGTACCTGCGGCGCGAAGCCGCGCGGCGCCTCGAGGCTCCGCGCCAGACGGACGCCGCCGCCCGGCGCCAACTGCTGCGCACGCGGTTC
>CAKZVG010000351.1 GCA_937921835.1 uncultured Bryobacteraceae bacterium
CCACCCTGTGCTCTACAGCTCGACCCTGGTTGGGCCGCACATGCCCAATCTCACCTACGTTACCCCGTTTGAGAACCTCGCCGCGCGCGAGAAGGCCTGGGCGGCGTTCGGCGCCGATCCGGAGTGGATCAAGGTGCGCAAGGAGTCGATCGATCGCGGCGGCCAGATTTCAAGCGTCATCCAGATCAGCCTCTACCGCGCCGCCCCGTATTCGCCCGTGCAGTGAAGCCCCGCCGCGGGCTGGTGCATCATGAAAGTAGATGTCGATTTTCGACTTTCTGTTCCCCGGGCGGCGGGAGGACCAGTCCGCTCCGATCTGGGAAACCGAAACCGTGCGCAAGATCGTGGACGCGCTGGAGCACATGGAGCCGGAGCGCGCGCGCTACCTGGCCGCCTTCGCCTACGTGCTCAGCCGGGTGGCGCGGGCGGATCTCAAGGTGAGCGCCGCCGAGACCAGCGCTATGGAACGGCTCCTGGTGGAGCACGGCGAACTGAATGAGGGGCAGGCCGCGCTGGTGGTGGAGATGGCCAAGCATCAGAACCTGCTCTTCGGCGCCACGGAGAACTTCCTGGTGACGCGCGAGTTCAACCAGATCAGCACCCGCGAACAGAAACTCGCGCTGCTCGACTGCCTCTTCAGTGTGGCGGCCGCCGAGGGACTGGTGACGGCCGATGAGGACTACGAGATCCGGCGCGTGGCCAGCGAGCTGGGGCTCACGCACGCCGAGTTCATCGCCACGCGCTCGCGCTACCGCGACCGTCTCTCGATCCTGCGCCGTCCGCCGGCGCCATAACTCGCAGCACCGCGCGCGATCCGGCGACGGAGGCCGGGGCGTGGGCCGCGCGGGGCGGGGGCCGCGCGCCACCATGCGGCTGTGTTATGCTTCGCTTTTGACCCTGGTAGAGGTGCGGCGGCCAAAAGTAGCCCGCGCGCGGTTCCGGTGGGCTCCGGAGCGCGGGACGAAAGGGGCCGGCAGTAATCCGCCGAAACCGTAGCGGCAGCCCGGCGCCGCGAGGGTTGGGGGGTACGGTTAATACCTGCCCACTGTCATCCGGCGAGCTGGATCGGATGGAGCGCTACGGGGGAGCGTGCATTCCGCCTCTCTTCCCGTCTCCCTTTCGTTCCAGGAGGAAATCCGAACCGGGCGGCGCCTTCCAACCGCGCTGTCCGCGGCGGGCGTTATGAACGTCATCGAACTCACGCGCAAACTGGTGGACATCGAGTCCATCACCGGCAACGAGCTGGCCATCGGCCGCTTCCTGCTCGAGCGCCTGCGCGAGCTGGCCGCGCGCCATGGCGGACGCGCCGAGGCGATGCCCGTCGAACCGGAGCGCTTCAACGTCTTCGCCTGTTGGGGCGATCCCGTGGTCACGCTCACCACTCATATGGACACCGTGCCCCCGTTCTTCCCCTCCCGCGAGGACGAGGAGTTCGTCTGGGGGCGCGGCGCCTGCGACACCAAGGGCATCATCGCCGCCATGATCGGGGCCGCCGGAGAACTGCTCCGCGAGGGAGTGCGCGGCTTCGCGTTGCTGTTCGTGGTGGGCGAGGAGAAGAACAGCGCCGGCGCGTTCGCGGCGGCGAAGAACGGGCGCGGTTCGCGCTACCTGATCAACGGGGAGCCGACCGAAAACCGGCTCGCGCTGGGATCCAAGGGCGCCTTGCGCTACGAGGTGACCGCCGCCGGACGCATGGCGCATTCGGCCTATCCCGAGCTGGGCGATTCGGCCATCGACAAGCTGCTCGACGCGCTCGAGCGCATGCGCCGCGTCCCGCTGCCGCGCGACGAGGTGCTGGGCGCGGCCACGCTCAACATCGGGACGATTCACGGCGGGCGCGCGCCGAACGTGGTGGCGGACTCGGCCATGGCCGAAGTGATGATCCGCCTGGTGGGCGACGCCGCGCCGCTCAAGCGGGCCTTTGAGGACGCCGCCGGCAGCCAGGTGGCGCTGCGCGAGGTGCTCTGCATCCCGGCCGTGCGCCTCAACGCGCTCGAAGGCTTTGAGACGACGGTGGTGGCCTACACCACCGATATCCCGGCCTTCGGCGGCGCGTGGGGAAAGCCGTTTCTCATCGGGCCGGGATCCATCCACGTGGCGCACACTTCCGAGGAGCGCGTGGCCAAGCGCCAGTTACTGGAAGCGGCGGGGAGTTACAGCCGAATGGTGAGGCAATTACTTAGTTCATAAGGAACGAGCTTATGCAGAAGAGAATCGAAGTCGGCGTCCTGGGCGCCACGGGAATGGTGGGACAGCATTTCGTGAAGTTCCTGCAAGGGCACCCCTGGTTCGCCCTGACCTGGGCGGGCGCCAGCGACCGCTCCGCGGGCAAGAAGTACTCCGACGCCACCTCCTGGCGGCTGGACGGGGTGATGCCGCCGGAAGCCGCCGGGCTGACGGTGCAGGAATGCAAGCCGGGCAACGCGCCCAAGCTGCTGTTTTCGGCCATGGACGCTTCGGTGGCGACGGAGATCGAGCGCGCCTTCGCCGAAGCCGGGCACGTGGTGGTCTCCAATTCCAAGAACCACCGCATGGAGCCGGACGTGCCGCTGCTGGTGCCGGAGATCAACCCCGATCACCTGAAGCTCATCCCGCTGCAACAGCGCAACCGCGGCTGGAAGGGCAAGATCGCCACCAATCCGAATTGTTCGACGGTGGCGCTGACGCTGGGACTCGCGCCCCTCAAGCCGTTCGGCATCACGCGCATCATCTGCACCACCATGCAGGCGATCTCGGGCGCCGGCTATCCGGGCGTCCCGTCCATGGACATCAACGCCAACGTGATTCCGTTCATCGGCGGCGAAGAAGAGAAGATGCAGCAGGAGACGCAGAAGATCCTGGGCGAGATGACGGACGGACGCGTCGAACCGCTGGCGGCCAAGGTCAGCGCGCACTGCAACCGCGTGCCGGTGGTGGACGGCCACATGGTGGCGGTCTCGGTCGAACTGGCCTTGAAGCCCACGGAGGCGGAAGTGCGCGCGGCCTTCGACACTTACACCGGCCTGCCGCAACAGCGCAACCTGCCCAGCGCGCCGCCGCGGCCGGTGATCTACATGCCCGAGCAGGACCGCCCGCAGCCCCGCCGCGACGCCGCACGCGAACGCGGCATGACGGTGTTTGTGGGACGCCTGCGGCCCTGCCCGGCGCTCGACTGGAAGTTCATGGCGCTGGGCCACAACACGGTGCGCGGAGCGGCCGGCGCAGCGGTGCTGAACGCCGAACTGATGTATACGGAAGGGCTGCTCGACTAGCCCCGGGACGCCGTCATGATCGTGATGAAATTCGGCGGA
>CAKZVG010000352.1 GCA_937921835.1 uncultured Bryobacteraceae bacterium
GCCAGGTTCTCACGGCGCAAGGCCTGGGTGAACATGCGCCCGTCGCTCCAGCGATACACGGCTTCGCCCTTTTCATTTCGCAGAACGAGATCGAAGCTCTGCCCGGAACGGAACACCAGTGAGATCGGTTCGCTCTGGCCGTTGCGTAGTGCCAGCCGCGCGGTCATGCGCGGAACGGCGCGCGCCGGGTCAATGGGCGGCATCAGGTCGGCGGTATAGACTGCTCTGTCCAGGCTGAGGACGAACGAAACAGACGGCTCGGAAATCACCGTGACGCCACCCAGCCGCGCGTAGATCAGGTCCATGCGGCGCGGGCCGGCAATGGTCCGGCTGTCGCGCCGCACCAGCCCCACGTAAGGCAGATAGTATTCGGCGGTGAGCCCGGCATCGGCACAGTTCGCCGCCGGATACGCGATATGAAGAGCTTCGGAGAATTCGCCCACCGGTCCGCGGTAATCGGCCCGCCGCGATTCCACCCGCGCCGTGCGGTTGCAGGGATCGAGCGCGGTTTCGTACATCGACCCTGTGGGAGCGCCGAAGTCCGCCCACAGCGATTCCCTGCGGCTTTGCGGATCCCAGGCGTAAAAGCGCCCGCTCTCGTCCATGCGCACCCAGGCGTTGCTCGCGCCGGAGAAGCGCAGGACCGAGTACACACGGCCCTCCGCGATTTCGTTGCGGAGCACTTCGATGCTTGTAGTCTCCGTGCCGGCGCCGCCTGTGGAGCGGTAGATCCACTGGTTGCCCGGCTCGAGCGGCCAGTAATCGGGCGTGGCGGCGGTCGCGGTCCCTGCCGCCGCCAGAAGAACCAAGGCGATGTTACTACATTTCATCCTGGTGACTCACTTACTTAAGAGTAGTAATTCTTGCACCACGCGTGCCGCTTGAGAACCGCCAGAATTTCCGCGGAAAGCGGCCCCAATTCCGAGACGGCCGCGTTGGCCTCGACGTTGCGCGTTTTGCGCATGCCGGGAATCACGCTGGTGACCGCCGGATGCGAGATGCAGAACCGCAGGGCGGTTTCGGCAAGCGCGGCGCCGGCGCTTCCCAGATCCCGGCGCAGGGCTTCCACGCGCTCGGCGACCTCTTTCTTGCGCCCGCCGCGGAAGTACCACTCGCGGAACTCGCCCGGCGCGAAGCGCGTGCTTTCGGTTACCGCGCCCGCCAGACTGCCTTCGTCCAAGGGGACACGCGCAAGCACGCCGGTGTTCAGCTCAGCGCAGAGCGGGAACAGGCGCCGCTCCGGGGATTGATCCCAGACGTTATAGATCACCTGCACGCTGTCGACCAGGCCGGTCCTGACGAGATCGAGCGCGCTGTCGGGCTGATGATCGTTGATGGAAACGCCCACGGCGCGCACCTTGCCGGAGCGCTTCAGGTCCTCGAAGGCGCGCCGCCAGACGCCGCTCTCGATCCACTCCGGATTCCACACGTGCAATGGCTGGAGGTCGATCGCTGCGGCTCGCAGGTTGCGCAGGCTTTCTTCGGTCGAGGCTACGATGTATTCGTAGGGAAACACTTCCTCGATGGGAACGCCCGGCCGCGCCGGCCAGAGGCGGTTTTTGGGCGGCACCTTGGTGGCGACGTATACCTTTCCCGGCGCCTCGCGCACCACCTCGCCCACCAGTCTCTCGCTGTGCCCGTCGCCGTAAGCCAGCGCGGTATCGATGAAGTTGAAGCCCAACTCGAGGGCGCGCCGCAGGGCGTCCCGCGACTCGCGGTCGTCGCCGCCCAACCACTGCTTCCCGCCGACGCCCCAGGCGCCGTATCCGATCTCGCTGATTTCCCAGCCGGTCCGTCCAAGTCGCCGATAGCGCATAATTCTCCTGTCCATCATCATGACAGGGATCGACGCGGAACAAGAGAACGGCCAGGCTGGGCGGCGAGGCCGCGCTTCTTCCTGGGGTAAAACTAACGGCCGCGGCCGCCGCCGCTCGAATCGCGGACGGATTCCCCACCGCGCGGGGATGCGGCCGCGCCCGAACCGGCCGGCGCGGCGGACACCGCTCCCGCGCTCGGCGCGGAAGAAGGAACCGAGTACACGCCCGAAGAGCGGGGTGCGGTTCCGGCATCGTAGCCTCCCGCCCAGCTCCGGCCGCCGCCCGGCGAAAAGCTCGGGCTCGAGGCCTGCATCGGCGGGTTGTAGACCTGCACGACCGTGCGCGGGCTCCAGAAGGCGTAGCCGAACGGGCTGTAAAGCGTACCGCGGTAGGGCACGAAGGTGAAAAGCCCGAAGTACGGGTTCCAATGCCAGCCGCTCACCGTCCAGCCCAGGCCCCGGTCGAGCAGCGACTTCGACCCCGACAGGTTGGCCAGGGCCACGTATTCGGAGCGGCGCTTGCTCCAGCGGTAAAGCGCGTCGCCGGCCTTGGGATCGAACTTCCCGGCCGCCAGGACGCCTTCCAGCATGGCCTGCCGGCCCCGCTTCAAGGTCGCCCGGCCGCTGCCGGATTCCACCACCGCCTCGCCGTCATAGACGCGCAGACGCGGCGGCGCGGCGTCGAGGCGGTACAGCCCCTGCTTGCGCAGCGACACCGTTGCCTCCCCAACCACGAAGGTGACCGCGTTGTCCTTGGGCAGTTCCAGGCACTCGAGCAGCACCGTCCCGCGCTCCAGTTCGAGCCGCGTGTCCACCAGCCGGCTGCTGATCATCCGGACCGTGGTGTCCTCGGCCGCCCGCAGAAACACACCCGGGGTGAGCAGCACTTCCGCGCGGCCCTCCTCGGTGCGCAAAAGGCCGCCTTCCTTGATGTTGGGGAATTCACCGAATTTCGGCTCGATGGCTTTGTCCCCCAGCAGGACCCGGCCCTCGGTGTAGTGAATCACCCCGGATTGGGCCGAGATGACCGATTGCGCCGCCGCCGGCGTTGCCGCCCAGAACAACGCGGGCGCCGCCAGCGCCCAAGCCCGCCAACCGCTTTTCATTAGGAACCTCCCCAGCGTCCGCGGGGGGAGGAACCCGCTGGCGCCGTTACCCTAATCTTGCTCCGCTCTTGCGACGGCTGTCAATCGCGCGGCGTTGCACGATTCTTCGTACCACGCGCGGTGAACGCGCCAGCCGCCCGCGCACGGCCCGGTCTTGCGGGCGCACGGCTCAACTTCCCTGAGGCTTTTCGCGAATCGGGAACTCCTCGGACTCCGTCCGCGCTACGCGGAACAACTCGGCCATGCGCTTGACGACCGCCGGGTTCGACTGCGCGACGTTGCGCGTCTCGCCCAAGTCCGAGTTGAGGTCGTAAAGCTCGATGGCGCCGCGCGTGCCCTTGCGCACTCCCTTCCAGCCGTCCATTCGAATGGCCTGGTCAAAACCGCGCTCGTGGAACTCCCAGTAGAGATACTCGTGCCTGGGCTGCGGTTTGCCAAGCAGCGCCGGAAGGAAGGAAACGCCGTCGAGCCCCGCGGGTGTTTTCACCCCGGCCAGGTCGCAGGCGGTGGGAAGGAAATCCCAGAACGCCCAGGCGTGATCGCTCGACTGGCCCGGCCGGATGCGCCCCGGCCAGCGCGCGATGGCGGGGATGCGGATCCCGCCTTCGTACAGGTCGCGCTTGATGCCGCGCAGCGGACCGTTGTCGTCGAAGAAATCCGGATCGTGGCCGCCTTCGCGGTGCGGGCCGTTATCGCTTGCGAAGAGGACCAGCGTGTTCCCGTCGGCGCCGGTCTTCTTGAGCGCTTCGAGAAGCCGGCCGATATCCCGGTCCATGCGCGTGATCATGGCCGCGAAGCCTTTCTCCTGCTTGGGCCAGCTTTCGTTGTGGTACGGCTCGTAGGAGGGCACTTCCATGCCGTCGCCGGTGTCGCGGCCGAGTTCGTTATTGGCGTGCGGAATGGCGTAGCACAGGTGGAGGAAAAAAGGCTGCGCGCCGGCGCCTTCCACGAACTTCAGGGCGCGCTCGGTGAAGACGTCGTGCGCGTAGTCCTCCTTCCTGGCGCCGAAGTTGCCGCGCTGCAAAACGGCCTGCTCGCCATCGAGCAGGTGCTCGGGATAGTACGTGTGCGCGTGGGTCTGGCTGAAGTAGCCGAACCATTCATCGAAGCCCTTGCGCGTCGGATAGCCGGTGCTGCCGAGTTCGCCGAGCGACCACTTGCCAATCAGGCCGGTGCGGTAACCCGCCATCTTCAACAACTCGGTCACCGTGACGTCCTCGGGACGCAGTGGCAGGTTCGGATTCTTGTTGCCGCGCGTGCGCGCATGCCCGGTGTGCAGGCCGGTCATCAGACAGCAGCGCGAGGGCGCGCACACGGTCGAGCCGGCGTAAGCCTGAGTGAACTTCATCCCTTCGGCCGCCATGCGGTCGAGGTGCGGGGTCTGAATGCGCTTCTGTCCGTAGCAGCCGAGGTTGCCGTAGCCGAGATCGTCGGCCAGGATGAAGACGATGTTCGGCCGCCGCGGTTGCCCCTGCCCGGGCAAAGCCGCCGCGCCAAGAGAGGCGAGAAAGTCTCTGCGGTTCATCGCTTCCATCATAGTCGCGCGCGACTGCCTTGCGCCCGGCGGACGGGCGGCCTATCCTTCACGATGTAATTCATGAAAGGTGGATCCATCATGCCGATCAGCATTAAGAACCACCAGACGGAAGCGATCGCGCGCAAGCTGGCCGAGCTTACTGGCGAGACGTTGACCGAGGCGATTCGCGTCGCACTGGCGGAGAGGTATGAGAGACTGCGCCGCGCCCGTTCGCGGCGTTCCGCGACCGAAGAGCTTACCGCTATCGCTCTGCGCTGCGCCCGCCGGCCGGTGATTTCCACTCTCAGCGCAAACGAGATCCTGGGTTACGACGAGACGGGAGCACCCTCCCGGTGACATTGGACACATCCGCGATTCTTGCCATTCTCCAGGACGAACCGGAACGGGCGGAGTTCCTCTCCTTGATCGAGCGCTCGTCCCGGCGGTCGATTCCCACAGTGAGCGTGTTGGAAGCGGCCATGGTCCTGGAGGGACGAAAGGGTGAGGACGCCGGCGCAGACTTGCACTTGTTTCTCCACCGGGCTTCAATCGAGGCGGTGGCCTTCGATGAGGAACAGCTTCTCGCCGCGCGCTCGGCCTACCGGCGTTTTGGAAAGGGGCGTCACGCCGCGGGTCTTAATTTCGGAGACTGCGCGGCGTACGCTCTGGCATGCTGCACGGGAGAACCGCTGCTGTTCAAGGGAACGGATTTCGCGGCAACCGACATCGACCAGGCGAGAGATTGAGCGGACCACCGGCCGGAGCCTCAGAGCTTCACGGACTGCTGCAAGGTGAAACTCAGCCGCGTCTCGGCTGGAATCCTGACCCGCTGGCCCTTGGTGAGCACCTGCACGGCTCCCCCGAGTCCCGCTCCGGAGGCCGCTCCGATGGCCGCTCCCCTGCCGCCGCCGGCGATCGCACCGATCACGGCGCCAAGCGCGGCGGTGCCTCCCACCACCTTGGCCGTCTGGCCGCTGCGGGATTCGCTGGCCATGGTGGTCTCGCTGGTGGCGATGTCGACCGTCTTGCCGTTCACCGTGATGGAGACGACGTCCATGGTCAATTCCGTGCGCCCGGTCAGTTTCCCGGATTCCTTGTCGTCGACCAGTTTGGTGAGCACGTCGGCGCCGCGGCCGACGATCTCAACTCCGTTGACCAGGATGGGCTCGTCCAGGCTGGCGCGGAAGGTCTGTCCGATGCGGTCGCGCGTGGAGTCCACGTCGTCGATCATGCGGATCACGATCTGCGTGCCTTCGGGGATCAAGGCCGTCTCGCGCGGCGCGCTGGCGGCCGCCGCCGGGCGTTCCGGGCGTAGAATCTTCTCTCGCTCCCTTACCGGCGCGGCAGGCGCGGGCGGCGTGGAAACCGGCGCGGCGGCTTGTGGAGCGGGCGCGAGCGCGGTGACGCTGCCGAAGGTGATGCTGGCGACCTGGCCGACATCGAACGTCTCAATGCGGTCGCCTACCGCCATGCGGATACGGCGCGAATCGCCCCCCAGGTACGAACCCTCGATCACCTTTCCGCTGTGAAGCGTGAGCGTGTCGGCCGCGGCAAGGCAGGACACCAGGAACAAGGCAAGAACAGAACGCAGAAACACGTTTCCTCCTCCAGAGCAGGTAGTCTGCTTCCTCTATGATACCGATGCAGTCCGGCGCCGCGCCGTTTCCTCCCGGCGCGACACGTAACCGTGAATTTACCGGCGGGCGAGCATCGGCCGCAGGATCAGGTTCACCACCACCATCAGGATCGAAAACGCCGGCAGCACCAGCAGCGCCGTGCGCAGGTTCGAAGCGTTGGCGATGCCGCCGATGATCGGGGAACTGACCGCCAGGCCAACCCAACCAAAGGTGATGACGATTCCCATGGCCGTTGCGGTGGCTTTAGGGAACGCGTCGCCGACCATCGCCAGCGTGGTCGGGAAGACCGGCGCCATGGCCAGACCGGCGCAGAACACGGCGACCCACGCGATGGCAGGATTCGCCGTGCCCAGCATCAGATAGGTGGTGACGGCCATCAGCGCGGCCGAGCAGAGCGTGACG
>CAKZVG010000353.1 GCA_937921835.1 uncultured Bryobacteraceae bacterium
TGTCGCACCCCGGCCCGCTCGACGCGGCCATCTGGAACGCGCTGACGGTGAATCATGCCGGCGTGGACGTGCTGCCGGCGCCGGAGGTGCCCAGCTCGGAGACGGTCGATCCGGGACGCCTGCACGAGGTGCTTGAATACGCCCGGCTGCTCTATGACTGGGTGATCGTCGATCTGCCCTCGATCTTCCAGCGGGTCAGCCTGCTGGCGCTGTCGGAATCCGACCGGGCGTTTCTCATTTCGACCGCCGAGTTGCCCAGCCTGCATCTTACGCGCAAGGCGGTGAACCTGCTGACCAGCCTGGGAATCGACCGTGAGCGCTACGTGGTGGTGGTCAACCGGACCGGCAAGCGCGACGGGCTGGGGGGATCGGACCTGGAAAAGATCTTGAATTGCCCGGTGCACGCGACGTTTCCCAACGACTATTTCTCGCTGCACCGGGTGGTCACGCACGGGCAGCCGCTGGGCACGGACTGCGAACTGGGGCGGGCCATCGACCGGCTGGCGGGACGGCTCTCGGCGCCGGCGGTGCAAGAAAAGCGCGGCGCCGACGCCCCGCTGGGGGCCAAGCCCGTGCTGTCGGAAACATAGGGGTCTAACGGAAGATGATCGCGACCAACGTGGAACCGAAATCCGGGCAGCAGTTGAGCTGGGAGCAGCGTCTGCTGCGCAACGCCGGGCGGCCGAAGACGGCGCTCAAGCCGGAGTACCAGGAATTCAAGTTCACCCTGCATCGCAAGCTGCTGGACAAGATCAACCTCGAAGCGCTGGCGATGATCGACAACCAGCGCGTGCGGGGCGAGGTCCGGCAGGCTCTGATTCAGTTGATCGACGCCGAGCCCACGCTGCTGAGCGCGCTTGAGAAGCAGCAGATCTGCGACGAGGTTCTCGACGAGGTGTTCGGTCTGGGGCCGCTGGAGCCGCTGCTCCAGGACCCGACCATCAGTGACATCCTGGTGAACACCCATAAGCAGGTCTACGTGGAACGCAAGGGTCTGCTGGAACTCACTTCGGTGAGCTTCCGGGACGATGCGCATCTGCTGCGGATTATCGACAAGATCGTCTCGCAGGTGGGCCGCCGGGTGGACGAATCGAATCCCATGGTGGACGCGCGGCTCTCCGACGGCTCGCGCGTCAACGCCATCATTCCGCCGCTGGCCGTGGACGGTCCGCTGCTGTCAATCCGCCGGTTTTCCACCGACAAGCTGATGCCGCCCGACCTGGTCGACCGCAAGGCGCTGACGCCCGGGATGATGGAGCTGCTCGAGGCGGCCGTCAAGGCGCGCCTGAACGTGATCATCGCGGGCGGCACCGGCGCCGGTAAGACGACTCTGCTGAACGCGCTGTCGTTCTTCATCTCGCCCAAAGAGCGGATTGTGACCATCGAGGACGCGGCCGAGTTGCAGCTCAAGCAGCCGCATGTGGCGCGGCTTGAGACCCGGCCACCGAACCTCGAAGGCCAGGGCGCGGTGCGCCAGCGGGAGCTGCTGGTCAACAGCCTGCGTATGCGTCCGGACCGCATCGTGGTGGGCGAGGTCCGCGGCCCGGAGGCGCTCGACATGCTCCAGGCCATGAACACCGGCCACGACGGTTCCCTCACGACGGTCCACGCCAACTCGCCGCGCGACGCGGTGTCGCGGCTGGAGGTGATGGTTTCGCTCGCCAACGCCAACATGCAACTGGTCTCCATCCGGCAGCAGATCGCCAGCGCCGTGCACATCTTCGTGCAGGCGTCGCGTCTGACGGACGGCTCGCGCCGGGTGACCAACATCACCGAGGTGACCGGCATGGAGGGCGAGGTGGTGACCTTGCAGGACATCTTCGTGTTCGAGAAGCGGGGCATGACGCCGGAAGGCAAGGTGGTGGGACGTTTCGCGGCCACGGGCATCCGCCCCAAGTTCTACGAAAAACTGCTGGCGGCCGGCATCCGGCTGCGGCCCGACCTGTTCGACGAGGTGGTGGAAGTCTAAGCGAGGCCCGTATGCAGACGTTTTTCCTGATCCTGATTCTGGTCTGGGCCTGCGCCATCCTGGTGTGGTGGGTGGTCTCCAACGCCTACCGCAAGGCCGACGTGGACCGGATCAAGAGCCGCCTGGCGCCGGGCGCGAAGAAGAAGGCCGAGAAGGGCGCGCGGCGGGCCCCGGAACTGATCCGGACCGAGGATGCGCGCACCGGCCGGCTGGTGATGCGGCTGCTGGGGCGCTTCAACCTCACCGAGCGGCTGAGCGATCTGCTTGAACAGGCGGGGCTGAAGTGGAACGTGGCGCGCCTGATCCACGGCTGCCTGGCGGCGTTTCTGGCCGGCTACGCCCTGGCCTGGATGCTGCTGCCGGCCGAGTTGCGGTTGGCGGCGCTGCTGGTGGCGGCCGGCTGCGCCTCGCTGCCGCTGCTGTATGTGCTGCGGATGCGCACGGCCCGCATGCGCCGCTTCGAGGAGTTGTTCCCGGAGAGCCTGGAGTTCGTTTCCCGCTCGATGCGCGCCGGACACGCCTTTTCGGTATCGCTTGAAATGATCCATCGCGAGTTCCAGGAGCCGCTGGCGGGCGAGTTCCGGCGGACGTTTGAGGAGCACAACCTCGGGCTGCCGCTTGAAACGGCGCTGCTCAAGCTGTCCAAGCGGGTGCCGCTGCTCGACGTGCACTTCTTCGTCTCGGCCGTGCTGCTGCAAAAGCGCACCGGAGGCAACCTGGCCGAGATCCTGGACAAGCTGGCCTACGTCATCCGCGAGCGCTTCAAGCTGCGAGGAAAGATCCGCGCCATCAGCGCCCACGGGCGGATGACCGGAATGGCGCTGTCGTCGATTCCGGTCGGGGTGGCGGTGCTGATGTTCTTCGTCAACCCGGATTATGTGCGGTTTTTCTTCACCGAGGAAGTCGGCAACATCATGATCGGCGCCGCCATTCTGCTTCAGATTCTGGGCTACGCGGTGATCAAGAAGATCGTTTCCATCGAGGTCTAGGACTCCATGACGGCACTATTAAGCTTCGTTCTCTTCCTCGGTGTGGCGGTGGCCCTGTCGCTGGTCGGCGTCAAGCTGTGGGTGCGCCCGAAGGAAGCCATCGAGCGGGTGACCGGGGCCGGGGTTTCGCCCGCCGAGGAGACGCCCAAGCACCCGAGCCTCGTGTTTCACGAGCTCGTCCAGCGGCTGGGTAACGTGCTACCGGCCTCGCCGAAGGACGTCGGCGTGGTGCAGCGGCAGCTCATCCGCGCCGGATACCGCGACGCCAACGCCATCAAGATCCTGTACGGGGCGAAGGTGATCTTCGCGGTTCTGCTGCCGCTGGTGATGACCCTCCTGGTGGCCAACAACGACTCCGATCCGGCGAACAAAATGATGGCCGTTCTGGCCTCGGCGGCGTTCGGGTTTTTCCTGCCGAACGAGTACGTCAAGATCATGTCCAAGCGCCGCCAGAAGCGCCTGCGGCGCGGCCTGCCGAACGCCCTCGACCTGATGGTGGTGTGCGTGGAGTCCGGACTCGGCCTGGACCAGGCCATCGTGCAGGTGGCCAAGGAACTGGAGCAGGCGCACCCGGAGATTACCGAGGAGTTCCACCTGGTGAACCTGGAACTCAAGGCGGGCAAGCGGCGGGTGGACGCCCTGCGCAACCTGGCCGAGCGGACCTCGGTGGACGACCTCAAGCGCCTGGTGGCGGTGCTGATCCAGGCCGACCGCTTCGGCACCGGCATCGCGCAGAGCCTGCGCGGGCACGCCGACTACATGCGGGTGCAGGCCCGGCAGACGGCCGAGGAGAAAGCGGCCAAACTGGGCGTCAAGCTGGTGTTCCCAATCTTCTTCTGCATCTTGCCGTCGCTGTTCGTGGTGACGGTTGGGCCGATCGTAGTCAAGATTATGCGGGAGTTGCTCCCCATGATGAACAACATGTAGCGAAAGGAGACTCTGGAAATGGATGCCACGATGATTCGCATTGTATGCGCGGTGCTGGCGGTGCTGCTGCTGGGCGTGATCGTGCTTCGCCGCCGCAAGAGCGCGGAGTAGGGCCGGAAGGAAAGGATCGGGGCGGGCCTCGCTCCTCTGCCGGGCGCGGAGCGGTGGAGGAGACCGGGCCCGCCACACCGGTCGGGTGTGGGTTGGCAGGCGCACGGGCGGGGGGTGGAAAGCTCCGCCGGGCGCTGGTTCCGCGGTAGTTGCAGGAAGCCCGGGCCGCCGCCGCGGGCTAAGAGGAATGGAGTGGATAACATGAACAGCAGATCCTGTGGGTGGAGAGCCGAGAGCCGCCCGGAGGGGGGAGACTCCGGAGGCGGCCGGCTTGGGAACCGCATGTGGGCGCCGCAGCTCGCGGTGCTGGCCGCGCTGGCGCTGCTGCCGGCCTGGGGCGCCACGCTGGGCAAGGTGGTTTCCATCGGAGGGCACGCCTCCGACCTGGTCCTCGACGAGGCGCGGGGGGTTCTCTACATCGCGAACTTCACCGCCAACCGGATCGAAGTCATGTCGCTGGCCGACCATACGATTCAAACCTCGATGAACGTCGCGCCGCAGCCTGGCAGCCTCTCGCTGTCCCCGGACGGCCGCTATCTGCTGGTGGCGCACTTCGGGAACTTCGAGGCGCCGCACGTGCCGCGCAACGCGCTCACGGTCATCGACCTGGTGTCGGGCGGCAAGCAGACCTTCGCCCTCGGGTCTCCCCCGCTCGGCGTGGCGTTCGGGATTAACGACCTGGCGCTGGTGGTGACCACCACCGACTTCTCCCTCTTCGATCCGGTCAGCGGCACCACCCAGTTGTTGCGCACCATTGCCGACGTCACGGCCAAGACCCTGCCCGCCGCGCCGGCCAACTTCCCGCCGCAGATCGTGGCCGCTTCGCTCGGCGTTTCGGGCGACCGCACCCGGATCTACGGCCTGACCGACACCATGGAGTTCTTCTACGACGTGCTGACGCGGCAACTCCGGGTGCTCAACTACGTCTCCCAGCCCGAGATGGGGCCGCGCGTGGTGAGCGTCAACGCGGACGGATCGCAGTTCCTGGCCGGCTGGGCGCTGAACGACCGCCAAGGGACGGTGCTGGCGCAATTCCCCAACCCGAAAGGTCTCTTGCATGTCGGCAGCCACGCCATCGACACGGCGCGCGGCCTGGTGTACGCGCAGATCCCGGAGGGCGCCCGGCAGCAGAGCACGCCGCCGCAGAGCCCGGCCCAGCCGCAGGCGCCCGCCACCCCGCAGGCGCCCGGGTCCGGCGCCACGCCCCCGGCCGGCGAACTCGGCCCGCCGGTGTTGCAGGTGCTCGACGCCGACAACCTCACGGTGCGGGAGCGCTACCAACTGGCGGAGAACCTGGCCGGCCGCAGCGTCCTCACCTCGGACGGAATGACGCTGTTCGCCATCTCCGACAGCGGCCTGACGATCATTCCCGTGGGCGCTCTTAACCAGGTGCGGCGGGTCGTGGCCAGCCACGAAGATCTGGTCTTCCGGGGTAACTTCTGCGACCGGCGGGTGGCCTCGCTCGAGCTCACGATCACCGATCCCGGCGGCGGCAGCACCGATTTCGTTCTGACCAGCACGCTGCCCGGCATCCAGATCTCGCCCCGCAGCGGGGTGACGCCCGCCACCGTGCGCGTGTCCATCGACCCGTCAGCATTTCTGAACCAGAACGGGACCGCCAGCGGCGAGATCAAAATCGAATCTAGCCGCGCCGTGAACATCCCGCCCAGCGTCCGGGTGCTGGTGAACATGCGCGAACCGGACCAGCGGGGCACGGTTTTCAATATCCCCGGCAAGCTGGTGGACGTGCTGGCCGACCCGGCCCGCGACCGCTTCTATGTTCTTCGCCAGGATAAGAACCAGGTGCTGGTCTACGAAGGATCCAACTACGGTCTGGTCGGCATCCTGCGGACCGGGAACACGCCCACCCAGTTGGCCATCACCTTCGACCGCCGCTACCTGATCGTGGGCAACGACAATTCGCAGATCGCCAACGTGTTCGACCTGGAGACGTTGGAGCCTTCGGCGCCCATCCGCATGCCGTTCGGACACTATCCGCGCTCGGTGGCCAGCTCGGGCAACGCCATGCTGGCGGCCTGCCGGGTGGCCGGTCCCGAGCACACCATCGACCGCATCGACTTCCACACCCGCACGGCGGTGACGCTGCCCACGCTGGGGGTTTACAAGAACACCATCGACATCGACACGGTGCTGGTGGCCACCCCCAACGGCTCCTCGATCATGGCGGCGCAGAAAGACGGCAGCCTACTGCTCTACAACGCCAACGCCGACACCTTCACCATTTCCCGCAAGGAGCCGCAGCCGATCTCGGGCGCCTACGCCGCCTCCAGTTTCGACCAGTTCGTGATTGGATCCAAGTTGTTGAACTCCTCCCTTGTACCGGTGGGGCAGTTTGAAACCACCAGCGGGATTCCCTCCGGCTTCGCCTTCGTCGATCAGACCGGGCTGCGCACCACGGCGCCCTCCACCTCCGCGCCGGGCGTCATCCAGCGCGTGAGCCTCGCCGCCGGAT
>CAKZVG010000354.1 GCA_937921835.1 uncultured Bryobacteraceae bacterium
TGCCGACCTTGAGGCGCACTCCGGAGACGGCGCCGGGCGAGACCGAAACCGTCTTCCTGGCCGTGCGCAGCCGCCCTAGCGCCGTGTTCCGCACCATCTCCGGCGCGGCGGCGGGCTTCGGCCAGAGCCTGCTGCCGAGCCTCTTCCTGGTGGTGGCGGTGCTGTTTCTGATCGTCGAGCTGATCGCTCTCATCATCGGCGTCTCGCTGACCCGCACCATCACCCAAGCCGTGAACGGTCTCTACCAGGCAACCCTGCGCGTCCGCGAAGCCGATTTCGGCCACCGCATCGAGGTGCGCGGCAGCGATCAGCTCGCCGATCTGAGCGAGTCCTTTAACTCGATGACCGCCAACCTCCAGCGCCTGCTGGCGGTGGAAAAAGAGAAGGAGCGCCTGCAATCGGAGATCGAGATCGCGCGCGAGGTCCAGGCGCAGCTCTATCCCCGCGCCGCCCCGGCGCTCAAGACGCTTTCGGTCACCGCCTCCTGCAACCCGGCGCGCATGGTTTCCGGCGACTACTACGACTACCAGCCGGTGGGCGATTCGATGATCGCCCTGGCCATCGGCGATGTCGCCGGCAAGGGGATCTCGGCGGCGCTGCTGATGGCCACCGTCGAGTCGAGCGTGCGCACGCAGTTGCGCCACTGCCTGGAGATGGCCGCCGCGGCGGGAGGCGGCGGCGACGGCCGGGGGCGCGACATGGTGTCCACCTCCAAGCTGGTTTCCCAGCTCAACCAGCACCTCTACGCGCACACCTCGCCCGAGAAGTACGCCACCTTCTGCTTCGGCGTCTACGACGAGGCGAGCGGACTGTTCACCTACACCAACGCCGGGCACCTTCCGCCGCTGTTGATCCGGCGCGGCGAACCCCGCGAACTCGACGTGAACGGCATGGTGGTGGGAGCGTTTCCCTTCGCCGAGTACGGCGAGAGCCGGGTCCCGCTCGAGGCCGGCGACCTGCTGGTGTGCTACACCGACGGCGTCACCGAGCCCGAAAACGAGTACGGCGAGATGTTCGGCGAGCAGCGCTTCCGCGAGGTGCTGCTCAAACACCACCGCGAGGAGCCGGAGGCGATCCTGGCGGCGGTGGCGGCTTCGGTCCGGCAGTGGACCGGTTCGCCGGAGTTGCAGGACGACATGACGCTGCTGCTGGCGCGGAGGTCCTGAACCCGATGCATCGCTTGCGGCGCCGTTTGATCTACATCGCCCTGGCGATCGCCACCGTGCTGGCCGCCGGCACCACCGGCTTCATCGTGATCGAACGCTACCCGGCCTTCGACGCCTTCTACATGTCGCTCATCACCATCGCCACGGTCGGTTATAGCGAGATCCACCCCTTGAGCCAGGCGGGCCGCGTCTTCAATTCTTTCCTGATGTTCTTCGGCGTGGGCGTGATGTTCCTGGCCATCGGCGCGGTGACGCAGTCGGTGGTGGAACTCGAGCTGGGCGATGTGCTCGGCAAGCGGCGGACAAAACGCATGATCGAAAAACTGGACAAACACTACCTGGTGTGCGGCTACGGGCGCGTCGGCCGCGGCGCCGCGGCGGAGTTCCAGCGCGCTGGTGTCCCCTTCCTGGTGCTTGACCAGGACGCGGGCAAGGTGGAGCGCGCCAGCCGTGCCGGCTGCCTCGCCATGGCGGGCGACTCCACCAACGACGAGATTCTCAAGGACGCGGGCGTGCAGCGCGCCCGGGGAGTCGTCGCGGCGCTGTCGAGCGACGCCGACAACCTCTTTCTCGTTCTCTCGGCCAAGGCGCTGAACCCGCTCATTAACGTCTCGGCCCGCGTGAACGAGGAAGAAGCCGAACAGAAGTTCCGGCGCGTGGGCGCCGACGTCGTCTTCCGGCCCTACCGCATGACCGGCTACCGGCTGGCGCAGTCTTTGCTGCGCCCGCACGTCACCGAGTTCCTCGACTTCACCACCCAGAACCTGGGCCTGGACGTCAGCATCGAGCAGGTCAAGGTGAGCGCCGGCAGCGAACTCGCCGGCAAGTCCCTGGCCCAGCTTCAGGTGCGCCGCGAACTGGGCGTCATCGTGCTGGCCATCCGGCGCGAGAACGGCCAGATGTTGTTCAATCCCCCCGCGGACGCCGTCATCGCGGCCGGCGACTATCTCATCGCCATGGGCGAAGCGGCCAACCTGCGGCTGCTCGAACGGCGCATCGCGGAGGCCCACACGCCATGAAAATCCTCACCGCCGCCCAAATGCGCGAGATCGACCGCCGCACCATCGAGGCGGGTATTCCGGGCATCGTGCTGATGGAAAACGCCGGCCACCGCGTGGTGGAGTTCCTCCAGGCGCGCTTCGCCCCGCTCGAACGCCAGCGCGTTGCCATCCTCTGCGGCAAGGGCAACAACGGCGGCGACGGGCTGGTCGTCGCGCGCCAGCTCCACACCCGCCTGCGCCCGCGCGAGTTGCACGTGCTCTTGGCCTGCGATCCGGCGGAGCTCAAGGGCGACGCCGCCGCCAACTACCGCATGCTGGAAGTCGCCGGCTGCCCACTGACGCGCCAGATCACCCCGGAGATGCGCCGCGCCACCCTTGTTCTCGACGCGCTGCTCGGCACCGGGCTCGCCGGTCCCGCTTCCGGCCGCATGTTGGAGCTGATCCGCGAGATCAACACCGGCTTCCCGGACGCCACCGTGGTGGCCGTCGACATCCCCTCCGGTCTCGCCAGCGACACTGGCGCGATCCCGGGCGAGTGCGTGCGCGCCCTCCACACCGTCACCTTCACCGCCCCCAAGATCGGCCAGGTGATGCCGCCCGCCTGCGACCATGTGGGCGAACTGATCGTCGCGCCCATCGGCAGCCCCCCCGAATGGCTGGAAAACGACCCCGCGCTGTGGCTGTCGCTGCTCGGGCCGGCCGGCTTCCGGCGGCTCTTCGCCCCCCGCTTGCCCGGCGCGCATAAGGGCGACTTCGGACATGTGCTGGTCGTCGGCGGCTCGCGCGGCAAGCCCGGTGCGGCGGCCATGGCCGGCCTGGCCGCTCTGCGCGCGGGCGCGGGACTGGTCACCGTGGCTTCCGCGCAGTCCGCCGTGGCGGCCATCGGCGCGCACGCCGCCGAGTTGATGGCCGAGCCGCTGCCCGAGACCGACTCGGGCGCCATCTCGCTGCGCGCCTTCGAGTACGGCCGCTTCGACGCAGTCATGGAGCGCAAGACCATCCTGGCCCTGGGGCCGGGTCTGGGCGCCCACCATGAGACCGTCCAGTTCGTGCGTGAGCTTCTCCCTCGGACCTTGCTGCCGGTGGTAATCGACGCCGACGGATTGAACGCCTTGGCCGGTGCCGATCCCTGGCCGGTTGGCGGCGGCTGCATCCTCACTCCCCATCCGGGCGAGATGAGCCGCCTCACCGGCCGGAGCACGGCCGAGGTGCAGGCCGGCCGCCTGGACGTGGCGCGCGCCTTCGCCATGGAGCGGAAGGTCACCCTGGTGCTGAAAGGCCAGCGCACGGTGATCGCCTTCCCGGACGGCCGCGCCTGGATCAACCCCACCGGCACGCCCGGCATGGGCAGCGGCGGCACGGGCGACATCCTCACCGGCCTGATCGCCGGGCTGGTGGCGCAGTTCCCCCGGGATCGCGACGCCGCCATCGCCGCCGCCGTCTGGCTGCACGGCCGCGCCGGCGAACTCGGCGCCGCGGAACTGGGCGAGAAATGCCTGACCGCCACCGACCTGCTCCGCTACCTGCCCCGCGCCATGGAGGAGTGTGCGCATCTTCCGGACCGCCTCTGAAGAGGAGACCATCGCCCTCGGCGCGCGCCTGGCGCCGGAGCTGGACGGCGCCGCCGTGCTGCTCATCGGAAATCTGGGCGCGGGCAAGACCACCCTGGCCAAGGGCATCGTGAGCGGGCTCGGCGCGGCGCCCGAAGAGGAGGTTTCCAGCCCCACCTTCACCCTCATCCATGAGTACGGCGGCGGCCGGGTCTATCACATTGACCTCTACCGCATCGAGGAGCCGCGCGAGCTGGCCACCCTCGGGCTGGAAGACATCTTCGGCAGCGGCGCCACGGTGCTGGTCGAGTGGGGCGAGCGTTTCGCCGCCTACATGCCCGCCGCGCGCTGGGAGGTCGAGATCCGCCCTGCCGGCTGGGACGCGCGCGAAATCGCCGTCCGCCGCGCCGCGGGCGCCTCCTCGCCGGAGTGATACAACGGATAGAGATGCAGAACTTCGAATTCCACAACCCCGTAAAGATCCTTTTCGGCAAGGGCCAGATCGCCGCCATCGCGCGCGAGATACCGGCCGGCGTCAAGATTCTTCTGACCTACGGCGGCGGCAGCATCAAGGCCAACGGCGTCTATGATCAGGTGAAGACGGCGCTGGCCGGGCGCGAAGTGATCGAATTCGGCGGCATCGAGCCCAACCCGCGCTACGAAACGCTGCTGCGCGCGGTGGATCTGGCGCGGCGCGAAGGCGCCGGCTTTCTGCTCGCCGTGGGCGGCGGATCGGTGCTCGATGGAACCAAGTTCATCGCCGCGGCCGTCCCGTTTCAAGGCGAGCCCTGGGACATTCTCGCCAAGGGCGCGCGGGTCGCCAGCGCGCTGCCGCTCGGTTCCGTCCTCACCCTCCCGGCCACCGGTTCGGAGATGAACTTCTACGCCGTCATCAGCCGCCAGGAGACGCGTGAGAAGCTGGCCTTCGGCGCCCCGGCGGTCTACCCCAGGTTCTCCGTGCTCGACCCCGAGACCACCTTCACCCTGCCCGAACGCCAGATCGCCAACGGCGTGGTGGACGCCTTCGCTCACGTCATGGAGCAGTACCTTACCTACCCGGTGAACGCGCCGCTTCAGGACCGCATGGCCGAAGCCATTCTGCTGACCCTGATCGAGGAAGGGCCGAAGACCCTGGCCGCGCCCCGCGACTACGACGCCCGCGCCAACATCATGTGGTGCGCCACCATGGCGCTCAACGGGCTGATCGGCTGCGGCGTTCCGTCGGATTGGAGCACCCACATGATCGGCCACGAACTCACCGCGCTCCACGGACTCGACCACGCCCGCACCCTGGCCATCATCCTGCCGGCCGTGATGCGCGTCAAGCGCGGCAACAAGCGCGCCAAGCTGCTCCAGTTCGCCGCCCGCGTCTGGGGGATCGAGGCGGGCGCCGAGGACGAGCGCATCGACGCCGCCATCGAGCGCACCCGTCGCTTCTTCGAGTCCCTCGGCGTGCCCACGCGCCTGTCGGCCTATGGCATCGGCGACGGAACCGCCGAGCAGGTCGCCCGCCGCCTCGAGCGCCGCGGGATGGCCACCCTAGGCGAGCGCCGGGATACCGATGCGCGGCAGATCCGGGAGATCGTCGCCCTGGGGGCGTAATCCGCCGGTTCAAAGCAGCGTAACGGACCTGGATGTAGTGAAATGCCCCACGGTGGAAATTTCACTCACCCAACTCCCACGCGCTCCTGGTGGCAGGTCACGGTAAGTAACTCAAAACCCGTGGCGTGAGGTTTGGCACCGCAAGTGCAGTAATATAGGCAACTTAAGTCATCATTGACTTATTGCATCCCACGCGACGTGACCCAGCACGTCGCTAGCCCCTCTGAGCGAAGCCCCAGGGTTCCCCTGGGGCTTTTCTCGTGCGTGCCAATCCCCTTCGCCCTTACGCAACGCCCCACGCCCTGGAAGACGGCCCGCCCCCCTCAGCCGCGCGCCTGGCGCCCGGATGGGGCGCGGCCGCCGGGTCACCGCGGGGCGCTAGCGGCTCAGCCCGTCCACACCCTAACGCAAGTCGCTGAGCGTTTTCTTCAGCAGGTTCGCGACATAGCCCTGGGCGCGCGCGGGCGCGTTCGGATCCGCCTGCGGCAGCGCCGCGATGGCGTCTTTCACCGGCCGCGCCTTCTCATCCAGGTAGTCCAGGGCGTTCAACGCCGCCATGGCGACGTAGGCGCCCTGCTTCTCCGCGTTGGCCAGTTCGAGCAGCACCGCGAGCGCGCGCTTCAACTCCTGTTCGTTCCCGTAACGTCCCAGCGCCTCGGCCGCCGCCACGCGCACGCTCGGCGAGGCGTCCTCCAGCGCCTGGAGCAACTGCGCGCGGCCCGACTTCACACCCTCCGCACCGCGCATCAGCAGGCCCATCGCGGCCCAGTAGCGCACGCCGCTGTCGGAGTCCTTGAAGGCCGGAAGCAGCCCGCCCGCCGATCCGGGCCTGAGCGCCGCCGCCTCCTCCGCCGTCCGGATGACCCGCCCCGCCGGGTACTTGCTCTCGTCCTGCCCCATCTGGTAAGGCGTCGACCCCTTCGACCGCCGGTGAATCTCGTCCTCGGGTAGGAAGCCGACGTCGCGGATCCGCAGGGCCAGCTCCTGCTGGGCCTTGCGCAGCCGTTCCAGGATCTCGCGATGCGCCGCTGATCCGGCCAGGTTGTTCACCTCGTCCGGGTCCTTCTCCAGGTCGTAGAGTTCCTCGGACGGCTTGGTCTCCCAGAAGCGCCGCTGCGCGGCATTGAGTTTCCCCTGGTCGTAGAGATCCTTCCAGACCTGCGTGGTGGGGGTCTCGAACATATAGGCGATGTGCTGGCCGTAGATCCTGTGCGGCATGTAGTTGCGGATGTAGATGTAGCGCTTGTCGCGCACCGAGCGCACCAGGTCGTAGCGCTCGTCCATCCGGCCGCGGAAGCCGTACAGCAGCGGCTGCTCGGGCGCTTCGAACTCGCCCAGGAAGGCGTGGCCCTGCATGTGCGCTGGCGGCTGGATGCCGCACAGGCTGAGCAGCGTCGGCGCCAGGTCGATGAATCCCACCAGGCGGGACGTCTCCCCGCCCGGACGGTAGTCCTTCGGCGCCAGGTGGCGGAACTTCTCGGGAATGTGGACGATCAGCGGCACCTGCAAGCCCGAGTTGTAGGGCCAGCGCTTGCTGCGCGGCATGCCCGAGCCGTGGTCGCCGTAGAAAAAGACGATGGTGTCTCCGGCGAGACCGTCTTTTTCAAGCTGGCTGAGCACCTCGGCGGCCTGCTTGTCCATGGTGGTGATGTTGTCGTGGTACTGCGCCCAGTCGTGCCGCACCTCGGGCGTGTCAGGATGGTAGGCGGGCACGCGCACCTCGCGCGGGTCGTGGATCAGGGTGTGCGGGCGGCGCCGGATCTGACTCTCGTGCGTGATCGTGAAGTTGAAGATCGAGAAAAACGGCTGGCCCGGCCTGCGGTTGCGCCAGTGCGCCTTCGGGCTGGATTCGTCCCAAACCTTACCCGTGTACTCCAGGTTGTAGTCTTCCTTGGAGTTGTTGCTGACGTAGTAGCCCGCCTCGCGCAGGTAGCACGGGTACATCAGCATTCCTGGCGGCAGGCTGGTCATGCTGCGCATGTGTTCGGAGCCGGTCGCCTGCGGATACATGCCGGAGATGATCGTGGTCCGCGCCGGGGCGCATACCGGGGCGGTCGACCAGGCGTTGCGGTAGATGACGCCCCGCGACGCCAGCCGGTCCAGGTTGGGGGTGACGGCCACCCGGTCGCCGTAAGCCCCGATGTGCGGTCCGATGTCCTCGCTGGTGATCCACAGAACGTTGGGCCGCGCCTTGGCCGCGCCGCAGGCAACTCCCGCGCCGAGAGCCGCGCCCGCGAACGCGCGGCGGGAAAACATGGATGATGGCATAGCTGCTCCTGTTCTTCCCTAGCGTACCCCGTTTGACCGCACCGTAGCCGTTGCCTATACTGAAAGATGAAAGACGGCCGGTGCGCGGCCTCGTGCGCGCTCCATCTTAAAAGAACAGCCTATGGTCATTCTACTGACAGTAATTCACATTCTGGTCTGCTTTTTCCTGGTGATCGTGGTGCTGTTGCAAAGCGGCAAAGCGGCTGACCTGGCGGGCGCTTTTGGCGGCATGGGATCGCAGACGGCGTTTGGTCCGCGGGGCGCGGCCACCATCCTGAGCAAGGCCACCACCGTCGCCGCCGTGATGTTCATGGTGACGTCGCTTTCGCTATCGATCATGGCCAGCCGTTCCTCGGGCGCCGCTTCGACGGTCCTTGAAAAGCAGCCCGGCACACCGGCCCAGACGGCGCCCGCCCCGCAGGCGCCGCAACCGTCGGTGACGCTCTCGGACGAAACCGGCCAACATCAGCAGACGATCCCGCTGGAGCTGCCGCCACAGGGAAAGCCGGCGCCGGAATCGAAGGACAAGAAGTAGGGTTTTCGCGCTTGAACGCGGAGGTGGCGGAATTGGCAGACGCACTAGCTTGAGGTGCTAGCGGGAGCAATCCCGTGGGGGTTCAAGTCCCCCTCTCCGCACCATGTATCGGGCCGCCGTTTCCCACCGTTACGGCGGCCTTTTCCGTTTGTACCGGGAACCTGCCGGGCGCCTGGGCCCCGCGAGAGGCGCCGGGAGTGCTCCTTCGGCCGCCGGCGCGGCCGACCGGGCGAGCGGAGGGACCGAGGGCTGCCGCGTCCGCGGGTGGGTCTTTCCGTGTTGCTGACGGCCTCCGTGCGGGCCGCTCCGTGAGTCATGACGCCGGGCCCGTTCCCGCGCTCGCGCCGTTGAGGGTTCTAAAACTCGCCGGCCGGGGCGGTCCACCCCGCCCGCCTGAGGGAAATCGCTGATCGCGCTTGTCCGCCACTCTGCTAAACTGGAGAACTGGGGCCTTTCCCCTCGTTACAGGTTCTTGATTTGACTGAACGGCTGACTCCTCACCCCAAGGGCACGCGCGCCCGCGTCCTGCTCTCCTCTGTTTTCGGCCCTTACGCCCAGGACGACGAATACGGGGGACGGGCCATCAACCCCATGGAGCTTTACCACAACCAGGTGACGCGGCTCCAGGGTTCGTTTTCACTGCGGATGTTTCACCGTTCCTGGGGCATCATGATGATCCAGGAGAACATCGACGCGCCCTCGACGGTGTTGGACTTTCCGCGGCGCGAAACCTTCGCCGCCGAGCTCCAGCGCGGGCGCTATGACATCGTCGGCATCTCCTCGATCATCGTCAACGTCGGCAAAGTCCGCGAGATGTGCCGCATGGTGCGGGAGCTGTCTCCCCGCTCGGTGATCGTGGTCGGCGGCCACGTCACCGCCATCCCCGGTATCGAAAGCATGGTGGACGCCGATCACTATGTCCGCGGCGATGGAATCGCCTGGATGCGGCGCTATCTGGGGCAGGATCCCGACGCTCCCATCCGGCACCCGCGCATTGTTTCGGGCTTCGATCTGCGCGTCATGGGGGTGCGCATTCCGGACGGCGGAAAAAGCACGGCGGCGACCATCATTCCCTCCGTGGGATGTCCGATGGGCTGCAACTTCTGCACCACCTCGGCGTTTTTTGGCGGCAAAGGAAAGGTGCTGAACTTTTACCAGACGGGCGACGAACTCTTCGAGCTGATGTGCGAGATGGAGCGCTCCCTCCGGGCGCAGTCCTTCTTCATCATGGATGAGAACTTCCTGCTCCAGCGCGAGCGCGCCAGGCAACTGCTCGATCGTATGAAGCGCCATGACAAGAGCTGGGCCTTCTACGTCTTCTCCTCCGCCAACGCCATCCGCAAATACACCATCGAGGAGCTCGTCGAGCTGGGCGTCTCCTGGATCTGGATGGGCCTGGAGTCGCCGCGCTCGGGATACTCGAAGCTGAACGGAACCGATACCCGCCAGCTTACCGCCGAGCTGCGCCGGCACGGCATCAAGCTGCTGGGATCGACCATCGTCGGCATGGAGCACCACACCCCGGAGAACATCACCGAGGAGATCGAGTACGCGGTCGCGCACGAGACCGACTTCCACCAGTTCATGCTCTACACGCCGGTGCCGGGCACGCCCCTCTACCGGCAGATGGCCGACGAAGACCGGCTGCTCGATGTCGACCTGGCAGACATCCACGGCCAGTTCAAGTTCAACTTCCGCCACCAGGCGATTTCCCGCGACGATTCGAAGAAGTTTCTGGACTGGGCCTTCTGGCGTGATTTCGAGCGCAATGGCCCGAGCATCTTCCGCATCTGCCGCACCACGTTTCAAGGCTGGATGCGCTACAAGGATTACCACGACGCGCGCGTCCGCCGCCGCTTCGAGTGGGAAGCGCGGCAGTTGAAGAACGCCTACGCGGGCGTGCTCTGGGCCATGGAGCGCCGCCTGCGGGAAACCAACGCCGCCGTCGCCGCGCAGGTGCGCTCGCTGCGGCGCGAGATCGAGCGCGAGTTCGGTTCCATATCCCGGCTCTGGGCGGCGCTGGCCGGTCCGGTGCTGCTGTGGGCCAGCCGGCGCGAGGACCGGCGCCTGGCGGCGGGGCACACCTACGAGCCCCCCACCTTCGTCGAACGCCGCAACTGGCCGGATTAGCCGGCCGCCGCGGCCGGGGACCCGCGCTCCGGCCGGTCCCCTAGAACGCCTGGCCGATGCTGAAGAACAACTGGCCGAAGCTCTCGCCCGCCCGCCGGTCGAGCTTGATTCCATAATCGAGCCGCAGCAGGAAATACGGCGTTCGCGCGCGCAAACCAAACCCGCCCGTCGTGCGCACATCCGAGAGGCTGAAATCCGCCGCCCGGCGGTAGACGTTGCCGAGGTCCAGGAAAGCGACGCCGTCGAAGATGGAGTAGGCCGGGAAGCGCAGTTCGTTGTTGACGATCAGCACCGCGTTGCCGCCCACGGGGCTGCCCAGGAAGTCGAGTGGCCCAACCGAATTCTGCTCGAAACCGCGGATCGAGGTCCCGCCGCCGGCGAAGAAGCGCTCGCTCGGAACCAGTTCCTGGCCGCCGAGTCCTCCCGCCAGGCCAACCCGCACGCCGCCGGCGTAGACCAGCCGAGGTTTATAGGCCTTCGACCACGGGATCTCGCGCGGCCGCGAGAGCGCTTGGTAGCGGAAATACTGTCCGAAATAGCGCACGAAGCGGAGCTGCGAGCCAAGCGTCTCGGGCGCCCATTCGAGCGCGTGCGACATGAAGGATCCGCGCGTGGCGTCCAGGATCTCGTCGCGCGTGTCACGGCTGAGCGAAGCCGTCAGCGGCGCCACCCGCAGGCTGATGTCGAACGGGAACAGCGGATCGGGCTCGCGGTCGTAGGTGTGCGATCGTTCCAGCCGGTAGCCGTAGTTCAGCACGTAGCGGTCGCCGAAGCGCGCCTGCTGCTGCAACGACACGCCCACGCGGTCGTTGATGAAGGTCTCCTGCAACTCGCGCCGGTAGAACGTCGAGGCGATGGTCTCAAGCGGAAAGCGGCGCAGCAGCGGCTGGCTGAAGAACGCGCGCGCCTCCCGCAGATCGCTGTCGTAGCGGGTGCGGAAGCCCAGCACGCGCGCGCTGCCGAGCAGGTTGCGGATCGAGACGTCGGCGATGCCCCCGGGACCGCGGTCGGTGTCGTAGTAGGCCCCATAGCGGAACTGCCAGGGCTGGGCCTCGCGCACCTTGACGTTCAGGCGCACCTGCTTCGGGCCGCCGCCCTCGGGATTGAGCACCTCGCGCTCCAGATCGACCAGCGCGTAGGCGCCCGTCCGGTACAGGTTGCGGCGCGCCTGGCTGAGTCCCGAAAACGACACCGGGTCGCCTGCCGAGAGCGCAATTTGGCTGCGGATCAGGCTCTCGGCGGTGTGCCGGTTGCCGCTTACGTTCACCGATTCGACCACGCCCGGCCGGTTCTCCTCGACCCGGAATTCGACGTCCACCAGTCCGGCGTTGGGACGCCGGGCGAGCGTGTAGCTGGTCTCGGCTTCCAGGTAGCCCCGCTCGGCGTAGGCCTCCTCCAGCCGGGCCAGGGCTTCGTCGCGGCGCTCGGGCAGGAACACCGCGCCGGTCTCCAGGCGCGCGGCTTCCAGCGCTTCGCGCGCCGCCAGCGCCCGGTTGCCCGTGATCGAAACCTCTCCCACGCGGTATTCGGCCCCTTCCCGGACCGGGAACACCACCCGCCCGCCGCCCGCCGCCGGGTCGAGTTTGAACTCCGGCTCACCCACTTCCGCCTCGAGAAACGCGCGTTCCCGGTAGTAGCGCGTGAGCATTTCGGAGACCCTGCCGGGATCGGTGTAGACCGCGGTCTCCTGGCCCGCGCGCGCGATCGCACGGCGGAGTTCGCGCCCCGGGATGCTCCGCGCACCTTCGAATTCCACCTGCACGCCGCGGAAGCGCGGCCCGGGAGCGATGTCGAACAGCACGCGCTTGGCTTCGCCGCCCGAAGCCGCGATGCTGGTCTCGATCTTCGCCTGAAGATGGCCCGCCTCGATCAGCGCCTTGCGGACCTCGGCCGCCGCCTCGTCGCTGCGCTGCGCGTCGAAAACGCCAGCGCGCCAGAT
>CAKZVG010000355.1 GCA_937921835.1 uncultured Bryobacteraceae bacterium
CAACCGCGAAACCCGGCTTCCCTCGGCCGACGGCTCGATCGGGCTGCTGCCCGCCTACTGGGTCTGGAACGCGTCGGCCGGCCGGGCGTTCCACCGCGAGCGCTTCCGTTTCGAGCCGTTCGTGTGTGTCAAGAACCTGGCCGGCGCCCGCTACATCTCTTCGCGCGCTCCGCAGGGGATCCAGCCCGGGATGTTCCGCAGCGTGAGCGGGGGTGTGAAGCTCGGTTTTTAGCGCGGAACTGACCGGAACCGCCGCGCCGGGCGGCGCCGTGGCCACGCCGTCTAAACCATAGTTTATTCGCGGCCATTGGCCATGTTAAACTCTCTTCATGCTCATTCTGAGGGGATCGTTCCTGGTCTGTCTGGCAGCCGCGGCTCTGTGGGCGCAGGCCTCCGCCACGCTCTCCGGCCGCGTGCAGGACCCCAGCGGGGCGCGGGTCGAGGGCGCCTCCGTGCTGCTCCAGAACACGCTGACGGGCTACGTCGCGCAGGTGGAAACGGACTCGGGAGGCGCTTTCAAGATCGCCAACATCCCCTTCCAGGACTATACCCTGACCGTGCTGAAAGCGGGCTTCGCCGAGAAGAGCCAGACGGTGTCGCTGCGCTCGAACCTGCCGGTGGAGCTCAGTATCGTGCTGGCGATCGAGGAGGTCTCGGAACAGATCGCCGTGACCGCCTTTGAGCGTGTGCAACTGGTCGATTCCGAAGCCACCGGGACGCGCACCCAGTTGAGCCTGGCGCAGATCGAGAAGATGCCCGTGCCCGCCGGTTCGCGCGGCCTGGAAGCGGTGCTGGTGAGCTTTCCCGGATTCGCCGCCAACGCCAACGGCGCCATTCATCCGCGCGGCGCCCACAACCAGATGACCTTCGTCATCGACGGCATGCCCGTCAGCGATCAACTCACCGGCGGCTTCGGCAACGGCATCGATAGCAACATCGTGCAGAGCATCGAACTGTTCACGGGCGACATTCCGGCCGAATACGGCTCCAAGGTTTCCGGCGTCGCCAACATCACTACGCGCTCGGGGCTCAATTCCGGACGGAAGTTCTTCGGCAGCACCGAAGTCGGCGGCGCGCAGTTCGATCACCTGGCGAACGTGACGCAGTTCGGGGGACAAGCCGGCCGGTTCGGCTACTTCACGTCGTTTTCAGGGCAGAAGAGCAACCGTTTCCTCGACCAGGTCTCGCTCGACAACCTGCACAACGGCGGGAACGCCGAACGGGGCTTCGCGCGCCTGGATTACCAGATCGGCACGAGTGACTTCCTCCGTGTGAATCTGCTGGCGGGGCGGTCTTCCTTCCAACTCGCCAACCTGCGCTCGCAGCACGCCAACCGGCAGGACCAGCGGCAGTTGCTGCGGGATGCCTCGCTGTCGGTGGGGTACATCCATGTGATCGGCTCCTCGGCCACCTTCGAGACCACGAACTCCTACCGCACGTCGGTGGCCCAGCTTTTCGGGAGCCCCGGAGATACTCCGGTCACCGCGGCCCAGGCGCGGCACTTATCTAACTTCACCACCGCCAACCGGATGAACGTTCTGCGTGGAATCCACGAACTGCGTTTCGGCTTCGACTTCCAGCATTTCCCGATGAGCGAGAACTTCAGCTTCGGCATCACCGATCCGGCGTTCAACGATCCGGACTCGGAGGGCTTTATCCCATCGCTCAGCGCCTTTGACCTGAGCCGCGGCGGGGCGCTGTTTCAGTTCTCTGGCAAGGGCTCCGGCAACTTGTATTCCGGATTCTTCCAGGACAAGATGCGGCTGGGGAACCTGCTGCTGAACCTCGGGACGCGCTTCGACAGGTACGCGTTTCTGGTGAAGGGCAGCCAGTTCCAGCCGCGTTTCGGAGCGGCTTACACGCTTCCGGGGACGGGTACCGTGCTGCGTGTTTCCTATAACCGGATTTACCAGACCCCGGTGAACGAGAACTTACTCCTTTCTAACTCGCAGGAGTCCGGCGTACTGGTGCCGCCCGACGTGCGGGCGGCGCTGGGCGGCGCGCTGATCCGGATCGCGCCCGAGCGCCAGAACGTCTACGAGATCGGCGCGCAGCAGCCGCTGGCGGGCAGGTTCAGCGTCAATGCGATGTACTATCGCAAGGACATTGAGAACCTGCACGACAACGACAACTTCTTCAACACCGGCATCATCTTTCCGACCGCGCTCAGCAAGGCGCGCGTACGCGGCGCCGAGGGCCGGATCACGGTGCCGGAGACCAGCGGCTGGTCCGGCTCCATGAGTTTCACGCACTACAGCGTGCTGGTCACGCCACCCTTCACCGGCGGGTTGTTCCTGGGCAGCTCGGCGATCGAGGCGTTGAGCGCGGGACCGTTCGTCATCGACCACGACCAGAAGCTGGCCATGCAGGGCGTCGTAACCTACAGACCGCGGCCCAGCCTCTGGACCAGCGTCTCAACGCGCTACGACAGCGGCTTGGTCAGCAACCCATCGGACCCGGACGAAGTCGCGGCCGACCCGGACTACTTCGACTTGCTGCCTTACGTGAACCTGGCCTCCGACCCGCCGCGCGTGCGCCCGCGTACGCTGCTCGATTTCGCCCTTGGCTACGAGCGGCGAAAAAACGACCGCCGGCAGTGGGAGGCCGTGTTTCAAGTGACGAATCTGACGGACCGCACCGCGCTCTACAACTTCCAGTCGATCTTCGTGGGCACGCGGCTGGTGCAGCCGCGGACCCTGGGCGCGCGGCTACGGTGGTATTGGTAGGAGGGATGATGAAGCGGATCTTCGCCGCCGCGATGTTTATGGCTGCGCTCGCCGCCGGGACGGCGCTGTCCGCAGAAGAGCGGAAGAAGGCGCCTTCGGCCGCCTCGGGGCGCGAGATGTACCGCGCCTATTGTGCGTCCTGCCATGGGCTGCTGGGGGACGGACGCGGACCGGTGGCGCCGGCGCTGAAAAAGCCTCCCGCCGACCTGACATCGCTCGCGCGGCGCAACGGCGGCCGCTTCCCGGCCGTTCGCGTTTACCAGAGCATCGAAGGATCGGTCGAGATCGCGGCGCACGGCACGCGCGAGATGCCGGTGTGGGGAACCGTGTTCCGCGAACGCGGGGGCGGGGACGAAGCGCGGGTCAAACTGCAAGTCCACAATCTCACCAGCTACATCGAGTCCCTGCAATCAAAGTGACGGCGCCGCGAATCACCGCTTCGAAAGAAGACTATCTGAAGACCATCGCCGAGGCGGGCGAGGACGGCATGCCGGTGATCGCCGCCCAGGTCGCGCGCCGGCTGGGAGTTTCGGCGGCCGCGGTGGCGATGGCGGTCCGCAGGCTGCTCGGAGACGGGTTGATCCGGGTCGGCGATCACGGCCACATCACGCTGACGCCCGCGGGCCGGCGTGTCGCCGAACGCCTCCGGTTCCGCCACATCCTCGTCGAGCGCATGCTGGCCGAGGTCTTCGACATGGAGTGGTACAAGGTCCACGAGGAAGCCGAACGGCTGGAACACGCCGTTTCGGAGGATTTCGAGCGCCGCCTGGTGAGGGTCCTCGGGGAAGGAAAGCCGTGCCCGCACGGAGTTTTCCCCGGCCGCGAAAGCGAAAGCGGGCGCCGCAGCATGGGCTGGAAGCCGCTCGCGGAAGCCACGGCCGGTGAGCGCGTCGTCGCCGCGAGCGTGTTTGACCGGGACCGAAAGCTGCTCGAGTACTTTGACGGACTCGGGCTGCGCCCCGGCGTCCGGCTGTCGCTCCAGTCGCGCAACCGCGACGAAACCTTCACGCTGCGGATCGCGAACCGGCGGGTCCACGTCGGGCGGCGGGCGGCCTCCGCCGTCTGGGTGCGGCCAGAGGACCGGCCCTGAGGAGCGGCGGGCGCGCCCGGCGGAACGGAGCCTCGCGCGCGACAGCGGGCCTGGGGGCGCACCCAGGACCGGCTGGAGGGGGCTTAGCTCCAATAATTGCGGTCCAGGGCGCGGTACTGGACGGCTTCGGCGACGTGGCGAGCCGCGACGGCGCCGCCTCCGGCCAGGTCGGCGATGGTGCGGGCGACGCGCAGAATGCGGTCGTGGGCGCGCGCCGAAAGACCCAGGCGGCGGACGGCCATCTCGAGCGTGCGCTCACCGGCCTCGTCCAACTCGCACAGCTCGCGCAGCCTCCGTGCAGGAAGGTGGGCGTTCAGGAAGCCGCGGCGCCGCTGCACCTGGCGCGCCGCCTCGACGCGCGCCCGCAGGGAAGCGGAGGAGGCGCCATTGCCGTTGGCGCGAAGCTCCTGGTAGGGAACCGCCGGCACCTCAATATGCAGGTCGATGCGGTCCAGCAGCGGGCCGCTGATCTTGCCGAGGTAGCGCTGGATCTCGGCGCCCGTGCAGCGACACTCGCGGCTGGCGTCGCCGTGGAAGCCGCAGCGGCAGGGGTTCATGGCGGCCACCAGCATGAAGCGCGAAGGAAACGCCAGCGTCATGCTGGAGCGCGCGATGGTCACCGCGACGTCCTCGAGCGGCTGCCGCAGAAGTTCAAGCACGTTGCGGGCGAACTCC
>CAKZVG010000356.1 GCA_937921835.1 uncultured Bryobacteraceae bacterium
CGCGCATCGCCGCGCCCGGCGCCCAGGTGCTGCCGTGATAGTGCGGATAATGCCAATAGAGAGATTGCCGGGGGAGCGTCTGCTTGCCTGCGAGCAGGGGTGCGAAACTGACGCCGTCCATGTGCTGTTGCGGACGCAGCGACAGCCCGGCCAGTTCGAGCAGCGTCGGGTAGAAGTCGTTGGTGATGACGGGTACGCGGCACTCGCTGCCCGGCCTCACCCGGCCCGGCGCCCGAACGATCAGCGGAACGCGAATGCCGCCTTCGTAGCACCAGCCTTTTCCCGCGCGCAGCGGGCGGTTCGAAGTCGGACCGCCCTCCGGCTTGGCGTGCGTGCAGAGGCCGCCGTTGTCGGAGGTGAACAGCACGACGGTGTTGCCGGCCAGCCCCAGTTCGTCGAGCTTGCGCAGCACCCGCCCTATCTGCTCGTCCATGCCGTAGACCATCGAGGCGTAGTTGGGATCGTCCTGGAAGAGGCGCGTGTTGCCCTGACGCTCTTTGCTCAGACGCCCGGCCGGCAGGTTCATCCCCGCCAGCTTCTGCTGGAAGCGCTCGACGTGTGGCGGGTAGGGATTGACGGGCGTATGGACCAGCGTAAATGGCAGATAGGCGAAGAACGGCCGGTCCCGGGTGCGCTCGAGAAAGCTGAGGGCGGCGTCGATCATCGCCCCATCGCGGCGCGGGTCGCCTTGGCCGGGCCGGCTCGGGGCCGCGCCGGAAGTCCCGGTGGCCTCCTCGAAGCCCTGTTGCAGCGGACCGTGCCGGTCGTCGCCCAGGTGCCACTTGCCGGCCATGAAGGTGCGGTAGCCGCCTTCCTTGAGAGCTTCGGCGATGGTGAACTCCTCGAGCGGGAGGTTGTCCAGGTCCTGGACCGAGAGCAGCTTGCGGTCCTTGGGTTGAAGGCCGGGCAGGTAATCCGTCAGGCCCACGCGCGCCGGGTACTTGCCGGTCAGCAAGGCCGCCCGAGTTGGACTGCACACCGGGCACGCGGCATAGGCGTCGGTGAAGCGCATGCCGTCGCGCGCGAGGCGGTCGAGCACGGGCGATTCGTAGAACCCGCTGCCGTAGCAGCTCAGGTCGGCCCAGCCCAAATCGTCGGCCAGGAACAGAACGAAGTTGGGACGCGCCTTGGCCGCGCCCGGCAGCGCCGCCCCCGCGGCCGCCGCGCCGAGACCGGCCAGCCATTGTCTTCTGCTTAGGGTCGCCATGCAGGACAGTGTGACGCTTTTCGCCGGTGCGTGTCCAGTCCTACCAGGCATCGGAGAGATCGTCGCCCGGCCGCCCGTTGGCGTGCAACCAGTCGAGCAGCGTTCGGACGCTGGCCGTAGCCAGGGCGATGCGGGTGTCCGCGGCGCCGTAGTAGAGGTTCAACGTGTCGCCGTCCGGCGCCAGTGTGAAGCCGCACGGAAAGACGACGTTGGCGACATCACCCTGGCGTTCGTAGAGTTCCTCTGGGCCGAAAACCCAGTCATCGCCACGCAACAGGCAGCGTTCCGGCGTGCGCGAATCGAACAAGGCCAGCCCGAGCCGGTAGAGGCTGCCGGAGGCGTTCTGACGCACGCCGTGGTAAATCATGAGCCAGCCTTCAGCGGTTTCAATGGGCGGCGGCGAGAGGCCGATCTTATTGGCGTCCCACCAGCCGCCCTCGCGCGCCCGCAGAATCAGCTTGTGGCTTCCCCAGTGGCGCAGATCGGGCGAATAGGAGATCCAGATGTGCGCGCCGCGCCAGGTCGTCACCGGCCGGTGGATCAACGCCCAACAATTGCCGATGCGCCGCGGCAGCAGCGCCGCATCTTTGTCCTCGGGCGGCATGATCACGCCGTAACGCTCGAAGTTCCGGAAGTCCCTGGTCAGCGCCAGCGATACGCCCGGACCACCGCGCGAGTAGGACGTATAAACCACCGCGTACCGGTCCAATTCCTCCAGGTAGGTGATCCGGGGATCTTCGATGCCCCACACCTCTTCGGGGAACCGGGCGACATCGGGAAGCAGGGTGGGTTGCGGATCGATGACCCATCCGCTGAACCCGTCCCGGGACCGTGCCGCGCACAGATGGGACCTGCCGCTGCGATCCTCCACCCGGCAGAGCAGAAGCGTCGTCTGGTCCGGCAACTTCGTGGCGCCGCAATTAAAGACGGAGTTGACCGGATAGGGCCAGTCCGAGGGGGATAGTATCGGGTTGCCAGGATGGCGGTGAAACAGTACTTCGTGGCCGTTCTGGTCGCGATGAAGCATAACTGGAGTCACGCCGCCGAGCCCGCCGGGGAGCGCAAACTGGCGTCGCTGGTTGCTTGTCGCGTCTCCACCAGGGCAGTCAGAAAGGAAAGCGTGGCCTCGGCCCCCTGGTTCTGATTGACGCGGTCGGAATGCAGCCCGTCGCGGCAGCCGCCGGTGCCGGAGTCATAAAGACTGAGCGACAGGTCGTTCCGGCCGAAGAACCACTCCAGCGCCCGCTGCGCAGCGCGCTGCCAGTAGCCGTCGGCCGTGATCCGGAAGGCTTCCAGACAAGCCGACACCGTGGCGCCAGCCTCGACCGGCTGCTGGTCGAAGCGCGCCCGCGTTCCGCCGCGGCGGTAGAAGCCGTTGGAACCGATGGGCGCGAAGTTGCCTTCCTCGGATGTCTGCGCCTCAACCAGCCAGCGCAGCGTACGCAGCCCGATCGACGTCACTTCCTCCCGCTTCAAGGCGGAGCCGCAGACAAGCAGAGCGTGCGGCAGCCTTGCATTGCAGTAGGAGGCGACATCTTCGAACCACTCCCAGCCGGGCCCGTGATTCTCCCGGTAGAGGCGGAGAAGCTCGTTGAGCAGCGTCTCCCGCAGCGACTGAGCCACGCGGTCGCCGGAGAAGCGCGTCAGATACTCGTGACACCCCAGCAGGGTAAAGGCCCAGGCGCGGGGGCTGGAGAACCGGCTGATGACCGGCAGGGCCTGGCCGAACAAGCGGCCGGCCAGCCCGCGAAAGCCTTCGTCCTCCAGGCGTCCGAGCACCGCGCCCAGCGCCCAGACGGCGCGGCCATGCGAGTCTTCCGAGCCGCTCTCCTCGGTCCAGCGGCGGTCGTAGGAAAGGAAATTCCGGAATCGGCCCGTTTCGGGGTTGAAGGCGTGCCACAGGAAGGCGAGATAGCGTTCCGCGCCGGGCACGCGGACGCCGGAACGCCGGGCGAGGACAGAGAAGAGAACCGCCCGGGCGTTGTCGTCGGTGGTGTAACCCTCGGCGTAGTTTGGCACCGAGAAGACGGCGTGCTGAAGCAACCCGGTGGAATCGGTCAGCCGCAGCAGATGATCGAGGTTGACCGGGGGAAGTTCGGCCGGGCGGTCGGCCAGCGTGCTGGCGACGAATGCGGGCCGGGGGTGGCGCGTGCGTTCCTCGCGGGCGCGAGCGAAACTCCGCATATAAGCGCGCGCGACATGCGGCCAAGTCATCTCGCGGGCGTACAGATAGGCCCTTTTGCGCATGGCGTGGCGCGCGGCGTCGTCCTCGAGCAAAGCGTTCAGTTGCTCGGCGATCGCCGCCGGGTTGGCGAACGGCACCAGCACGCCCCGCGCATCCGCCAGCAATTCCTCGGCGTGCCAGTAAGGCGTGGCCACCACCGCTTTGCCGGCGCCAACCGCGTAGGCCAAGGTTCCGGAAACGATCTGCGCGGCGTTCAGGTAGGGGGTGATGTAGATGTCGGCGGCGCCCAGGAACTGCACCAGATCCTCGGCGCTGACGAAGCGGCCGTGAAAGATGACGTGCCGGTCGACGCCGGCCTTGCGGGCAAGCCGCTGGAGGGAGAGGCGGTAGGACTCGCCCTCCCGGCGCAGCACGTGAGGGTGGGTAGCGCCGACAATGACGTACACCAGCTCGGGATGCCTGGCCACCACGCCGGGCAACGCCTCGATGACGTGCTCGATCCCCTTGTTCGGCGACAGGAGGCCGAAAGTGAGCAGGACCTTGTTCCGTTCCAGCCCGAACTGGTCCTTGTAGAAGCCCGGATCCACGAAGGCGACGTCCGGGATACCGTGTGGGATGACGTCCACTTTCGCCGGGGGAACCCGGTAGATCTCGCGCAGGAACTCGGCGCCGCGCCGGGTCATGACAACCAACCGGTCGGAGAGGTGCGCCAGTTCCTCGAGCACCGCCCTCTGGTCCGGGTCCGGCTCCTTAAGCACGGTGTGCAAGGTCGTGACTACGGGCATCCGTAGCTCGCGCAGTAAAGTCAGGATGTTACTGCCGGCGCGGCCCCCGAAAATCCCGTATTCATGCTGGAGGCAAACCAGGTCCACGTTACTGATGTTCAAGAAGTCCGCCGCCGCCGAGTAAGTGGAAAGATCGTCCTGGTACAGCTCGAAGCGGACTCGCTCCGGATAGGCGTATCCCTCCGGAATATCGTTCACTGGCAGCGCCGCGACCTGAACGCCGGGGAACTCCGCTCCCAGGGCGGTGCAAAGATCGGCGGTGAAAGTGGCGATGCCGCACTGCCGCGGAACGTGGTTTCCGATGAAGACCACGTGTTCGATGCCGCTGGCCGGGTTGCGCGCCGCCCTCTCTTCCGGGCTCGCGGCGTGGGCGCGCGGCGCACGCGCCGGGCGAAGGGATGAAGGCTTGATTGCGCTCATGAATTCCCGCGGTCGCGGAGCGCCAGACACGCCGCCAAAACCGGGCGAGGCGGGAGCCAGCAGCACCACACACGAGGCGCCCTGCGTGTCAGCGGCTCCATTTCCCTACTCTGCACGACTCACTCGTACGGAGAACATTAGTAATGAAGCACTGCCGCCAGCAAGCTTGCGCTGGGGCGAATGGAATATACTGGACTCACTTCCTTCTTATCCGAAGCGGCCCGGTTTTGTCAAGGCGGGGACGCGCCAAGCTGCAACCCCGGCATGATACGATCGGCTGTAAATGATCCACCGCGTTGGCAGTCTCGTTCTCCTCAGCTTTCTCCCCGTTGCGGCAGCCGGGCGCGTTTCGATTCCGCTCGACGGCGAATGGGAGATCGCCGACAGCGTGGCGGCCGAGCCGCCGCCCGCGTCCTTCGGCCGCAAGGTCCCGGTGCCGGGCCTGGCCAACCTCGCGCGGCCCGCGTTCCCCGACATCGATCTCTTCGACAGCCGCGAAAACATCATGAACCGCATCCGGCAGGGCAAACTTCCCAAGAACTTCACCGTGCCGGCCAATCAGGGCATCCCCAAGCATGAGCGCAACTACCTCTGGTATCGCAGGAGTTTCGACGCGCCGGCGCGGCGGGCGCATGCGCTGCTGGAAATCAAGAAGGCGCAGTTCGACGTCGCCGTTTGGCTGAACGGCGCCGCGGTGGGCGAACACCTCGGCTGTTTCACCGCCGGGTGGTTCGACCTGACCGCCGCCGTGAAGTGGGGCGCGGCGAACGAACTTCTGGTGCGGGTGGGCGCGCACCCGGCGGTGCTGCCCGTGAGCGTCATGTCGGGCACCGACAACGAAAAGCTGAAGTGGACGCCCGGCATTTACGACCGCGTGGCGGCGCATTTCATGGACAACCCGGTGATTGAGAGCGTGCAGGTGGCGCCGCGCATCGGCGATGGCTCGATTCTGATCGAGACCACGCTGCGCAATTACGGCCCCGCGGCGGCGGCTGCGCTCGCTCACGA
>CAKZVG010000357.1 GCA_937921835.1 uncultured Bryobacteraceae bacterium
CTGCCGCACGGACTGTGGGGCATGCCCGAGGATGATCCGTCGTGGCTGATGTACAAGGACATGAAGCTCGGCGGCAAGGGGCAGCGACGCCCCAGCGACCCCAATATGTACGCGGCCATGATCCACATGGCCGACCGCTACCTGGGCGAGATCATGAAGCTCCTGAAGGATTTGGGGCTGGACGACAACACAATCGTCTTCTTCACTTCCGACAATGGGGCGGCGGCGGCCAATTGGACGGACTTCTTCACCAGCAGCGGTATTTTACGCGGGGCGAAGGGACAGTTCTACGAGGGCGGCATTCGCGTGCCCGCCGCCGCCTGGTGGCCGGGGCGGCTGGAAGAGGGCCGGCAAGTCACCCAGGTCGGCACGGTCCTCGACCTGCTGCCCACGCTCACGGCGGCGGCGGGAGGCAAGCCGGGGGCGGCCAAGCCGCTCGACGGAGTCAACCTGTGGCCGCAATGGAGCGGCGCGGCGCCGCCGGTGGAGCGGCGCGATCTCTTCTACGCCGTCAAGCGCAACGAGTCGTCCGATTACCATCTGGCGCTGCGCGACGGGCCCTGGAAGCTGGTCCGGCAGCTTCATGGCGAGGCGCCTTCGGCGCCCGATCAACTGTTCCATCTGGACGGCGACCCGCTCGAGCAGAGCGACCTGGCGGCGCGCAAGCCGGAGCGCGTCCGGAGTCTGGCCGAGGGGATTCAGCGCTGGCAGGCGCTGCATCCGAAAGCCGAAATCAACAGTTCCATGACGCCGCATCCCGGCTGGATCCCGCCACGGGACTACGCCGCGGCCGCGGCGGGGGATGAGTGAGATTTTATATGACCGGCCAGACATCGCGCCGGAACGTGTTCGCGCTGGCCGCGGCCTCGGCGGCGGGCCTGCCGGGCGCGGCGGGGCAGTCCGCCGGCCGCCGCCCGCCGAATGTGCTGCTGCTGCTGTCGGACCAGCATCAGCCGCGCGCGCTCGGCATCGACGGCCACCCGGTGGTGAAAACCCCGAATCTCGACGCGCTGGCCCGCTCGGGCGTCCGCTTCCAGCGCGCCTACTGCGCCAACCCGGTCTGCGGGCCGGCGCGCGCTTCGATCTGGACCGGGCTGTACACCCACCATCACCGCGTCTGGACCAACGAGGTCCCGTGGCCGGTGGGCACGAAGAGCATCGCCCACAGTTTCCGCGCGGCCGGCTACCACACCGCGGCCATCGGCAAGATGCACTTCGCCAGCGCCCACACCCACGGTTTCGACTACCGGCTGGATTTCAACGACTGGTATCAGTACCTGGGGCCGAAGGTGAAGATCTACGCCGACGAAGTGGGCTGGCCGTTCCCCGGCGACGGACACCCGCAGATCCGCTCGCTGTGGCGCGACACCGGCGACCCCTGGAAGGACGTCTACGAGAACGACGGGCGCAAGGGCAGGACTCACCTCGGGCGGGTCTCGAAGCTGGCCGAGGAAGACCACTTCGACAGTTTCGTGGCGCGCGAATCCATCGAATATCTGAAAACCCACGCGCGGCAGGGGCCGTTTTTTCTGGTCACCTCGTTCCTGAAGCCCCACCAGCCCTTCATGCCCGCCGCCCGCTTCGCGGCCCTGTACCGCGCCGGGGAGATGCGCCTGCCGGAATCCTGGGGCAAGAAGGATCCCGCCACCACCCCCAGGTTCATCCAGCAGCGCATGGCCGAACACCCCATCACGCCCGAGGTGCTCGATCCCAGGCAGGCGTTGCAGCGCATCGCCTCCTACTACGGATGCCTGACGCAGATGGACGACTGCGTGGGCGTGATGCTGCGCGCGCTGAAGGAGCTCGGGCTTGAGGACGATACCATCGTCGTGTACACCTCGGACCACGGCGAACTGCTGGGGGAACATTCCCTGTGGCAGAAGTTCGTCTTTTACGAGGCTTCCGTGGGCGCGCCGTTGATTTTCCGGGTTCCCGGCATGACGCGCGCGGGCGCGGCGTGCGAGGCGCTCGCCAGCCACGTGCAGCTTGCGCCGACGCTGGCCGAATTGTGCGGCGTGAACTCGCTGGCGGCATACGACGGCGCCAGCCTGGTTCCATGGCTCAAGGATCCGCGGCGCCCTTCGGAGGCGCCGGTGCATGCCCACTTCGACCTGCGCTCGCCGAACAAGAAAGCGATGGTGCGGCATGGAGACTGGAAGTACTGCCACTATGGGAACGACATCCCGGAACTCTTCAACCTGCGCGAGGATCCGCTGGAGCTGCGCAACCTGGCGGCCGTGCCCGCGGCGCGCGGGAAGCTGGAAGAGCTGCGAAGTATGATAATAGGACTGGAGGGCTGAACACCGTGGATTCCTTGACCCGGCGTGGATTTCTCGCCTCGGCGGCCGGCTCGGCGCTCTGCCTGGGCGCGGCGCGTCCGTCGCAGCCGGCCATCGGCGAGTTGCGGCGCGGCATTCTTGAGAGCATCGAGCGGCCGCGCGTGGCGCACCACCGCGCGCGCGTGTTCACGCGGGTGTTTCAGGCCACCGAGGGCGAGCCGTGGGAAGTCCGCAAGGCCAAAGCGCTGCGCGAGTACTACCGCACCGTGCCGCTCTATCTGCGTCCCGGCGACCGCCTGGCGGGCTCGATATCGGAAACCCCGGGCGCCATGCCGCTGATGGCCGAACTCGGCTTCGGCGAAATCGGCACGGACATGAACCCGCAATGGCGCGGGTATCTGAAAGGCCAGGTGCCGCCCGAGATCTGGGAGTACTGGAAGACGCGCAACCTGTGGGGGCGCTTCGCCGCCGCCAACCCGGGCGCGCCCGGGCCGGTCCCGCCGGACTCCGGCCGCCAGGCGCCGTACAAGATGATCTCGAACCAGGGCCACCTGAGCCCGGCTTACAGCGAACTGCTGAAGGTGGGCCTGGGCGGCATTCTGACGCGCGTCCGCGAGCGGCGCGCGGGGGAGCGCGACGCGGAGAAGGTGGCGTTTCTCACTGCCGCCGAAGAGTCGCTGGCGGGCGTTTCGGAATGGATCCGGCGCTACTCGGAATTCCTGACCGGGGACCTGGCCCGCATCGCGGCCAAGGTGGCCACCGAACCTCCCTCGACCTTCCACGAAGCGATGCAATTGATGTGGTTCGCGCACCAGGCGATTCACGTCGAAG
>CAKZVG010000358.1 GCA_937921835.1 uncultured Bryobacteraceae bacterium
AAGATGGAACCCCACCGAGCCAAGCAGGACCAGGCCGTTGAGCTTGAAGGCGAAGGCATAGGCGGCGCCCAAGGCGACAAGGATCACCGCGGCGGGTACCCGCCGGCGCCCGATGAGAAGAAGGGTGATCCCGAAACCGGCCGCCGCCAGCCACCAGCCCGCCCTCCCGTCCGACGGCACGAACTCCTTAAGCGCAATGCCCGCCAGTTGCAGTCCGAGACCACATTGAATGCCGCGCACCACCGGCTTCGGCACCGCGCGATTGATCCACTCGAGCAACCCCGAGGCCGAAAGCAGCAGCATGCTGATGCCGATCGCCAGGCCCCCGCCATAGAGCACGTTCGCCGGAAGCTTCTGCGCGATCACCAGCGCCGCCATCGCCTTGAGCGGCTGAACCGGCATGGGCATCCGGTAACGCAGCGCGGTCGCGATCTGCATCAATCCGAACACCGTCAAGACGCTGGCGGCATCCAGGCGGGCGGCCAGAACCATGCCGACGATGAGAGGCAGGTCGGTGCCCAGGTCGCCAAAGGCGCCTGACCACTCCTGCCGGTTGAAGCGCGGTCGGGCCTGAGCCTCGGGTATTGCAACTTGCGGTGGAGCGGACATCCAGTTCAACGCACCTGTCGTGTTAACATAACACAGTCACGCGAAACGGATGAGCGCGCATCCAGTAGGAGACAGAGGTTCGCATGTCCGTCGAAAGCCGCCTCTCATCGGTCCGCCAATCCCGGGGGATTGCGGCGGCCGAACTCGCCAGACGCGTGGGGGTAAGCCGCCAGACAATCTACGCCATCGAATCGGGCAGCTACGTCCCGAACACCACCGTGGCTCTGCGGCTCGCGCGCGAACTGGAGGTTTCCGTCGAGGATCTGTTTTCGCTCGCTGAGGCGGTGCTCCCGGGAGAGAAGATGCTGCGCGCGACGCTGCTCTCCCCGCCGGAGCAGGAAGCCAGCCGGCCCGTGAGGCTGGTCCGTTTCAAAGACCGGTGGGTGGCGTCCTCGGTGGAAAGAGTCCCGTACTACCTGCCCGACGCCGACGGCATTCTCACGCGCTCAGCCAAATCCTCGGACGCGGTTGTGCGGCTTGCCGACGCTACTGAGTCACTCAGGAAACGGGTCTCCATCGCAGGCTGCGATCCGGCCATCGGCTTGTTAGCCCGCATGGCGGAACGGCGGGCGGGCGTCGAAATCGTGACCGTGCCCGCTTCCAGCCGGCGCGCTCTCGAGTGGCTGAAACGCGGGTTCGTCCACATCGCCGGCAGCCATCTCGAAGACCCGCGCACGGGGGAGTTGAACCTGCCTTTCTTCCGGCGCCTGCTGCCGCGCGAGGATCTGGCGGTGGTGACTTTTGCGCGTTGGGAGGAGGGGTTTGTCGTTGCGCGAGGCAATCCTTTCGGAATCCGGCAGGTTGGCGATCTGGTCCAACCCAGAGTCCGTCTGATCAACCGGGAGATCGGCTCTGGCAGCCGCGCTCTGCTCGATTCGTTGCTCAAGAAGGCAGGGGTTCCCCCGCGGAAGGTGCGAGGCTACGATCAGGTGGCCTCAGGTCATTTGGATGGCGCGCTCGCGGTGGCCAGCGGCGCGGCGGACTGCTGCGTCGCGACGCCGTCGGCCGCGCGCGCCTTCGGCCTGCATTTCATTCCGCTTCACGCGGAGAGGTTTGATTTCGCCTTGCGCCGCGAGTTCCTCGACCTTCCGGCCGTGCGGAGCCTCCTGGACGCGCTCCAGTGCGCGGCGCTGCGCCGCAAGCTCGAGGCGCTGGCCGGTTACGACACTTCTGAAACCGGCCGGGTCCTGGCCTGAGACTCCTGCGCCCGGCCGGACGGAGCGCCGCCGGATACCCTTCAGTGCGGCATCCCGGGGCGTACTCCGTGTGGAGTGGGAACCTTTCGATTCCGCCCGCTCCAAGGCGCTTGCCGGCTCTTTCCCACAGCGGTTCAGCGGCGGCCGCCGCGGGAAGCACCGCAATGCCTGGCCGGTAGGATTCGCGGTGCAAAAGAACCCGTTTTGGACGGGCGCCCCCCACATCGCCAGCGCGCGGGTTTAGCATGGAAATGTGATGCTTACCCGCCGCAATTTTTTCTCTCTGGCTGCTAGCGCCGCCATCCCTGCCTCCGCCCGGACTCTCACCTCCCTCGGCGTCCAGTTATACACGCTGCGCGCCGTGCTGCCGGAGAAGCCCTTCGAGACGCTCTCGGCCGTCGAACGCATCGGCTACCGCGAGGCCGAGGTGGTGGGAGCGAGCCTGGGACAGATTTGGGAAAGCCTCAAGAAGACCTCCCTCAAGCCGGTCAGCCTGCATCTGGACACGGCGCTGTTCACGCGCGAGCAGGCCAAACTCCCGCCCGCCCTTGACGACGCCAGGCGCCGCGGCTTCGAGTATGTGCTCTGCCCCTATATCGCGCCGCAAGACCGCGGGGGCGTGGACGTCATCCGCAAACTCGGGGATTCGCTAAACCGCGCCGGGGAGCTGTGCCGCAAGGCCGGGCTCCAACTGTGCTATCACAACCACGCCTTCGAGTTCGAGCCGGTGGAGGGAGGCACGCTGCTGGATGTGCTGATGCGCACCACGGATCCCAAGCTGGTAGGCATCGAGCTCGACATCATGTGGGCGCAGGTGGCGGGCGTCGAACCCGCCGGCTTGCTCAAGAAGTACGCCGGACGGATCCCCCTGCTTCATTTGAAGGACCTCGCCCCGGGCGTCGAGCGGCGCTACAACGAGAAAGTGCCGCGCGAGGCATTCCGCGAAGTCGGCCATGGCGTCATCGACATTCCGGGAGTTCTGCGGGCGGCCGCCCAGGCCGGCGTCAAGCATTACTTCGTCGAACAGGATCAGACGCCGGGCGCCCCGCTCGACTCGCTGCGCAAGAGCTACGAGTACCTGGCGAAGCTCAGTTACTAAAACTTTTACTGCTCCCTTCCGGCTCGCGGCGCTTGCCGGGGAGGCGGGGCCCTCCGGCGCGCCGCGCCGAGAGCCCGGTGGTCGCCCTCGTTGTTCTCGACGGAGTTCTCCGTCCGGCGTGGCGGCGGACGAAGCTGACGGGCTCGCGCGTGATGGCGCCGGGTCCGCGGGATTCCAGGGCCGATTGTGCTCGTGGCCGAAGCGTGGCTGGTAGCGGCCGGTGAGCAGACCGGCGCGGCCGCCCCGGTGGCGGCGTGAAGGAAGGTCCGTCTCAGCATGGCCTGCTCCTTTGTACGGACTCTTCCGCGCAGCCGGTAAAATGGAGAATTGATGAGCGACACACCGGACCCGAAACCTACTCAGGAACCCCGCGAGGAAGAATTGCCGCTTCCTCCGGTGAGCTTCGAATTCCTGACGCTGTCTCTCAAGACGCAGGCGGAGGTGCAACTCGGGCTGCTGCATTTCGGCGAAGAGAAAGACCGGCCCAAGCCCAATCTCCGGCTGGCGCGGCACACCATCGACCTGATGGCCATGCTTCAGGAAAAGACCCGCGGCAACCTCAGCCTCGAAGAGCAGCGGCTGCTCGATAACTCTCTCACCGAACTGCGCTTCCGTTACGTGCAGGCAGTCGAGGAGAGCGGGAAGTCCGCTTCCTAGATGGGGAACGCCTGGCCTTTGCGAATCACGGTGCTCGGTTCGGGCACGAGCACGGGAGTCCCCACCATCGGCTGCGATTGCGAAGTCTGCACCTCGCCCGATCCGCGCGACAAGCGCCTGCGTCCCTCGGTGCTGGTGACTTGCGGAGACCGCAACCTGCTGGTGGACACCACGCCCGACCTGCGCTACCAGATGCTGCGCGCGGCGGTGCGCCGCGTCGACGCGGTACTGTACACCCACGCGCACGCCGACCACGTGATGGGCCTCGACGACCTGCGTCCCTTCAACCACGGGCGGACGGAGCCGATTCCGATTTACGGCTCGGCTGAAACCATCGAGAGCGTGCGCCGCTGTTTCAGCTACGTCTTTAACGGGGTCAAGTCCGAGTCGTCGATTCCGCGTATCGCGCCGTTCGTCTTCGGCGGCGCGCCGCTGGAGGTGTGCGGCGTTCCGGTGCTGCCGGTGCCGGTGAAGCACGGCCGGGCCACAATTCACGGGTTCCGTTTCGGTCCGGCGGCCTACCTCACCGACCACAGCGACATCCCGCCGGAATCGCTGGAGCTGCTGCGCGGGCTGGACGTGATCTTCCTGGATGCGCTGCGCTTCCGTCCGCACCCCACGCACTCCACCATCGAACGCTCCCTCGCCACCGTCGAGCAGCTTGCGCCGCGGCGCGCCTTCTTCACCCACATGTGCCACGAGGTGCTGCACGAGCGGGTGGAGAGCACGCTGCCGCCGCACGTGCGGCTGGCCTACGACGGCCTGCGCATCGACGTGGAGGGCGGCTGATGAGCGCAATCCGCGTCTACCGGAGCATCGAGGAAGCGGCGCCGCACTTCGCTCCTTCGGCACTCACGATCGGCAACTTCGACGGCGTGCACGCCGGCCACCGGCTGATCTTCGGGCGCGCCGCCGAGATCGGCCGCCGCGAGGGTTGGAAGCCGTCGGTGCTGACCTTCGATCCGCACCCGGCCCGGATTACCGCGCCCGAGCGCGCGCCGCGCCTGCTGAGCACGCCCGACAGGCGCGTGGAGTGGATGGCCGGCGCGGGCATCGAGCAGGTGGCCATCGTGCCCTTCGACGCCGCCTTTTCCCGGCTGGAGGCGGAGCAGTTCGTGGCGGACGTGCTGGTGCGCTCGCTCGGCGCGCGTGCCGTGCTGGTGGGCGAAAATTTCCGTTTCGGCCGCGGGCAGGAAGGCGATGTCCGCGCGCTCAGCGAACTGGGCCGGCGGTACGGGTTTCTTACCGAGGTGGTTCCGGCCTTCCGGCTGCGCGGGCGGCTGGTGTCCAGTTCGGAAGTGCGCAGGCTGATCGAAGCGGGGCACGTGGGTGCCGCGGGACGCCTGCTGGGCCGCTGGTACGCGCTCGAAGGCGAAGTGGTCGCCGGGCGCGGGGTGGGCTCGAAGCTGGCCGTACCCACGCTGAACCTGGCGACGCCGGCCGAGGTGCTCCCGCCACGCGGCGTCTACATCACCCGCACGCGCGATCTCGAGGCGGGGCGTGAGTGGCCATCGGTCACTAACATCGGCCGCCGCCCCACGTTCGACGGCGGCGCGTTGTCGGTGGAGACCTTCTTACTCACCGGGCTGGCGGGAGAAACGCCGCGGCGGATTGCGGTCGAACTGCTGCGCCGCCTGCGCGATGAGCGCCGCTTCGAAACCCCCGAAGCGCTGAAGGCCCAGATCCTCGCCGATGTCCGCCGCGCCGAAGCCTTCTTCCGCCGCCTCGGCCGCTGGCGGAGCGCGGCATCGCCAGCTCCGGCGTCATGAGCGGTGGGGCGGCCGCAAGCGCTGCCGGCCGGGCGTCAGCGCATTCGAACCGGGAGCAGTTTCTGATTTGGGAACCCTTCGACGGGAACGCCCCGGTTGCGGAGCGACTGGGCGAGGGCGTACTTGAACTCGCGATCGGCGCGCACGAACCCGGCCTGGAGCGCGGCCACGGCCTCCTTGCCAGGGAGCCGTTCGAGAACCATGCGCGCGTCTTCGCGCAAGCCGGCGTCGTCGAGCAGCGCGGCGGCCGGCCGCAGGGCCTGGCTGGTCTCGCAAATCTCTGAGACCATCCACAG
>CAKZVG010000359.1 GCA_937921835.1 uncultured Bryobacteraceae bacterium
CGAGCCGCTGCTCAAGGAACCCACCATCTCCGACATCCTGGTCAACGGCTACAACAAAGTCTACATCGAACGGTTCGGGAAGCTGGCCCTGACCCAGGTGCGCTTCAAGGACAACGCTCACCTGCTGCACATCATTGAAAAGATCGTGTCGCAGGTGGGGCGCCGCATCGACGAGGCGCAGCCGGTGGTGGACGCCCGCCTGCCCGACGGCTCGCGCGTCAACGCCATTATCCCGCCGCTCGCGCTGGACGGCCCGTCGCTCAGCATCCGCCGCTTCGGCCGCCACGTGATCACCAGCGAGGAAATGCTGGCCAACAAGACCTTGATGCCCACCATGCTCAAGTTCCTGGCCGCTTGCGTGCGTTCGAAGACCACCATCCTGATTTCGGGCGGAACCGGCTCGGGCAAGACCACCATGCTGAACGCGCTGTCCCGCTTCATCCCTGAGGAGGAGCGCATCATCACCATCGAGGACACGGCCGAGTTGCAGCTTCAGCAGCGGCATGTGGTGAAGTTCGAAACCCGGCCACCGAACCTGAACAAGGAAGGCGGGATCAACCAGCGGCAACTCGTGCGCACCGCGCTGCGCATGCGTCCGGACCGGATCATCGTGGGTGAGTGCCGCGGCGCCGAAGCGCTGGATATGTTGCAGGCGATGAACACGGGCGTGGAGGGGTCGATGAGCACCGTCCACGCCAACTCCCCGCGCGACGCCTTTTCGCGTCTGGAGGCGATGGTGCTGATGGCGGACCTGGAGATGCCCACCCGGGTCATTCTCCAGCAGCTTTCGACCGCCATCAAGATCGTGGTGCAGGTGGCGCGCCTCCAGGACGGTAGCCGCAAGATCGTCAACATATCGGAAGTCACCGGGGTACAGGACGACCGGGTCGAGATTCAGGACATCTTCGTGTTCGAGCGCCAGGGGGTGAACGACGCCGGCAAGGTCCAGGGTGTGTTCAAAGCCACCGGCGTGCAACCGAAGATCCTGGAGCGCCTGCGCGTGGGCGGCATCGAGTTGCCCCCGAACATCTTCGCCGAGACCCTGCCGGTGAATCTGTAGCCCGCCGGGCCGGGGTGTTCCACACATTGGGGCTTTTTTCTCGGGTCACAGGACTCACATGTCCGGATTTCACCCACCCGTTGGCTTTCATGTACACGTAACTGATTGGAAATCAGAGAGGCGCAATTGGCATGCCAGATGCAATATATAAGGCAACTACATTCATCGAGGTGACCCAGCACCTCGTTTGCCCCTCTGAGCGAAAGCCCCGGAACCTCCGACCGGGGCTTTCCCGTTTGCGGACGTCTCGATGGCACATCAGAAGTGCAACCCGCCGCTGACGACCAGTACCTCGCCGGTCACATAATCCGATAACGGGGAGCAGAAGAACACCACCGCTCCGGCTGCCTCCTGCGGCGTCCCCAGCCGTCCCAGCGGGCAGGCGGCGCGGATGGCCTCGAGCGCGGCGGGCTGGACTCCCACTGGAATTCGCCTTCCTTTCACTTCGATGGCGGCCCCGGCCGCTCCCAGCGGCTGCGTCAGACGGGTCTCGATGAGCCCAAACGCCACCGCGTTGACGTTGACGTTGTAGCGTCCCCACTCCTTGGCCAGCGACTTGGTCAGGCCAATCACACCCGCCTTGCCCGAGGCGTAGGCCACCTGTCCGGCGTTGCCGCCGACCCCCGAAATCGAACTGATGTTGACCACCTTGCGCATCACCCGGCGGCCCTCGGAGGCTTCCCGCCTGGCGGTCTCCCGCAGCCAGCCCGAAGCGGCGCGCAGGATGCGGAAGGGCGCCAGCAAGTGGATGTCGAGCATGGCCTGGAACTGCTCGTCGGACATTTTCTGAATGACGTTGTCCCAGGTATAGCCGGCATTGTTCACCAGAATGTCGAGCGAACCGCCGGCCGCGAGCGCCTCCTCGACCAGCCGTCCGGGGAACTCAGGCGCGGTGAGGTCGCCGGGCAGGGTCCGCACGCCGGGGATGGCGCCCGTACCGGCCAGGGCTGCCTCGTCGATGTCGTTGGCGAAGACGCGAGCGCCAGCCTGGGCAAGCTGGCGGGCGATCTCGCGCCCGATGCCCCTCGCCGCGCCCGTTACCAGGGCGCATTTTCCGTTGAGCGTGAAGGCCACGTTTCCTCCGCTTCAGGCGTGCGCGGGCGCCATCACCTCCGCCAGCGTTTCGAGCGCGCGCTGGCAGGCGGCGCGGTCCACGCCGTAGTGCGTGACGGCGCGCAGCAGGACGGCGTTGACGGGATTGATCAGCACCCCGCGCTCTTTCAGCCGGCGGCTGATTTCGCGGGCTTCCATGCCACTCCCGCTGACGTCGAGCATGACGATGTTGGTGGCGGCCGGGCCCACCCGGATGCCGGAGATGCGCGCGCAGCCCTCGGCCAGCAGGCGCGCGTTGGCATGATCCTCGGCCAGCCGCGCCGGCATCTCTTCGAGCGCGATCAGGCCCGCGGCCGCCAGCACCCCGGCCTGCCGCATGCCGCCGCCCAGCCGCTTGCGGTAGAGCCGGCCGCGCTCCATCGCTTCGCGGGTGCCGGCCAGCAGGGAGCCCACCGGCGCGCCCAGCCCTTTCGAGAGGCAGAACATCACGCTGTCGGCCTGGGCGGCGATCTCGCGCACCCCGCGCCCGCAAGCCGCCGCGGCGTTGAAGATGCGCGCCCCGTCCAGGTGGATCTTCAGCCCGCGCTCGCAGGCACCGGCGCGGATCTCCTCCAGGACCTCGAGCGGGTAGACCGTTCCGCCCGCCACGTTGTGCGTATTCTCGAGGGCGATGAGCCCGGTGGGCGCATAGTGCGGCGCCAGCGGGCGGATCTCGCGCTCGATCTGCTTCCAGGTCAGAATGCCGTCCGGGGTGGAGATGGGCCGCGCCAGGCAGCCCGAAAACCAGGCCAGCATGGACAACTCGTAGTTGAAAATGTGGCAGCGGGCGTCGCAGATCACTTCCTGGCCGTGCGTGGTATGGATCTTGACGCCGATGGTGTTGCCCATCGTTCCGCTGGGCACGAAGAGCGCCGCTTCCTTGCCGAGGATCTCCGCCGCGCGCCGTTCCAGGCGGTTGACGGTGGGATCCTCGCCGTAGACGTCGTCACCCACCTCAGCCTCCAGCATGGCCCGGCGCATGGCGGGCGTGGGGCGCGTGACGGTGTCGCTGCGCAGATCGATGACCGGTTCGCCGTTCATGCCGCTTCGATGAACTCCTGAAACACTTCATTGGATACGAGCACTCCAGCCGCGGTCAATCGCAGGCGCGCGCCGTCGCGCTCAAGCAGCCCGGCTTCGACAAAGCGCCGGATGGAGTGCTCATGGAGCGCCCATTCGCCGGGGTGCGGGGCGATGCCTTCGCTCAGCCGCAGGCCCACGAAGAAGCGCTCGTCGGCGCGCGCCGGGGTCTCCTCCACCCAGAACGGTTCGCCGCGCCGGCCGCGCGCCACGTATTCGGCGGGGCTTTCGGCGTTGGCGCGGCGCAGCACGCCGTCGAAGGAATGCGCCCCGGCGCCGAAGCCGGCATAAGGCTCCAGCCGCCAGTACTTGAGATTATGCAGCGATTCCTCGCCCGGGCGGGCGAAGTTGGAGATCTCGTAGCGCCTGAGGCCCAGCGCGGCCAGCCGCTCGACCGCCGCCTCGTACAACTCCACCGCCAGCTCGGAGGAAGGAACCTCGCGCGCGCCGAAACGGACGCCGCCGGCCAGGAACTCCCGCCCCAGGCGGCTGTCCTCGTCGATCTCGAACATGTAGACGGAAACGTGTCCGGCGTCCAGGCGCTCGACCCAGGCAAGCGACTCGCGCCAGCTCGCCGGCGTCTGCCCGGGAAGACCAGCGATGAGGTCCAGGTTGAACCGGCTGATGCCCGCGGCGCGCAGCAGCGCCATCTCGGCGGAGACGGTTTCGGGAGTATGGCGCCGCCCGGTGCGCGCCGCCTCGGCCGGCACGAAGGATTGCACGCCCAGACTCACGCGGTTGATGCCGAGTTCGCGCCACCAGCGCGCGCGGGCAGCCGTCACCGTACCCGGAGCGGCTTCGAGGGTGGCCTCCACCCAGGGGCGTCCGGGGACCAGGCCCAGCAGACGCCGGGCGGCGGATTCCTCGATGCGGCTCGGCGTGCCTCCGCCGAAATACAGGGTCGCGGGCGTCCATTCCCAAGCGTGGCGTTCGATCTCGCACGCCAGCGCGTCGACATATTCCAGTTCGAGCGCCGCCGGATAGACCCCCGAGGCGAAGTTACAAAACGTGCATTTCTGCGCGCAGAAGGGGTAGGAGATATAGACGCCCGCCATCTACAGCGTAATTTCCTCGCCTAACTGCCGGCTGACGGCTTCCGACATCAACCCGCGCAGCGTCTGCCCGGTGCCGGCGAGCACGAAGGCGCCCGCCTCCTCGCTCCAATCCAGCTTGAAGCTCTTCGAGTGGGCGGAAACCCAGATCTGCCGGACCGGCGAATTCGGGCTGACGACGAACTTGGCCGGCGGATCGTCGAACTCCACGGTCAGGGCGCCGGCCTGAAAGTCCGGTTCGAAACCGTACTTGTCGGCCCCATCGCCCAGGGCCTCGTCCAACTCCTCGAGAGTCTCGTCCACTTTCAACTGGTAGGTCTGCTCGTCCAACATCTCTATCCAAAACTACCATCTCCGTGATT
>CAKZVG010000360.1 GCA_937921835.1 uncultured Bryobacteraceae bacterium
CAGTGTAACGCGCGCGGAACGCCGCGCGTTTCCGCCGCGCCGGGGCGGGCGCTTGCGGCCTGGCGTCAATAGGCGAAATCATGTTTCAATAGGGAAGCCCGGAAGCCGGGCAGGAGGACCACCGTGCGAGGACTACCCCTGATTCTTGTTGCCCTGGCGGCCGCCGCCGCGCCCGCTTCGGCGGGCGATCTGCGGGCCGGCGCCGCGGCCGTGAAGATCACCCCGCCCGAAGGCGCGCCCATGGCGGGCTACTACAACAACCGCGCGGCGGAAGGCGTCCACGACGACCTGTTCGCCAAGGCGCTGGTCTTCGAGAAGGACGGCGTCCGCGCCGCCATCGCGGTCTGCGACCTGATCTCGCTGCCGCGCGAAATCGTCGCAGAGGCGCGGCGAGTGGTGGAACGCGAAAGCGGCATCCCCGCCGGGCAGGTCATGATCGGCGCGACGCACGCGCACACCGGACCGGTGGTGATGGGGCCGGGCCGCACGCGGTACAACCTCGAAGGCGAGACGCTGCGCATCGCAAAGCAATATGCGGCGGACCTGCCCGGGCGCATCGCCGAGGCGGTGAAACGGGCCGCCGCCGCGCTCGAACCGGCGCGCCTCACGGGGGCGCAGGGCCGCGAGGAGTCGCTCACCTTCAACCGGCGCTTCCTCATGAAAGACGGCTCGGTGGGTTGGAACCCGGGCAAGCTGAACCCGAACATCGTGCGGCCCGCGGGCCCCATCGATCCGTCGGTGCCGGTGCTCGCCTTCGACACGCCCGCCGGCAAGCCGATCGCGGTCTACGTCAACTACGCCCTGCATCTGGACACTGTGGGCGGGCTGCGCTACTCGGCCGATTACCCGTACACGTTGGCGCGGCAAATCGCCGCCGTGCGGGGACCGGAAGCCGTGACGCTTTTCAGCATCGGCTGCGCGGGCAACTTGAACCACATCGACGTGGCCTGGAAGGCGCCGCAGAAGGGTCACGGCGAGGCGGCGCGCATTGGGACCGTTCTTGCGGCCGAGGTCCTGAAGACCATGAAGCGTCTGGAACCGCTGGCGGACGGGCCGCTGCTGGCGCGCTCGCGGATGGTCGAGTTGCCGCTTGCCGAGGTGAAACCCGGCGAGCCGGAGTGGGCCGCCAAGACGGCGGCGACGTTCGGCAAGCCGGGCGCGGCGCCGTTCCTCGAACTGGTGAAGGCGTTTCAGGTGCTGGATGTCATGGACCGCGGCGGGCGCCCGATCGAGGCCGAGGTGCAGGGAATCGCGCTTGGGCCGGATGTGGCCGTGGTCGGGCTGCCGGGCGAGATCTTCACCGAACTCGGACTGTCCATCAAGCACGCTTCGCCCTTCCTGCTGACCATCGTGGCTGAACTCACCAACGGCTCGATCGGCTACGTGCCGGACCGGAAGGCGTATCTGGAAGGCGCCTATGAAGCGGTGAGCGCGCGCTGTGCGCCGGGCTCGGGCGAGCTGCTGGTGGACGCGGCCACGCGCCTGCTGGTCGAGCTGTACGGCGCGGCGCGCGCCGGAGCAACTTCAAAGCTGCCGCATGTGCCAAAATAACCCTGAAGACTCCGAAGTTCGCATTCACGAAGGAACGCACAATGATTACTGAGATCACCCGAATTGCAGGCAGAGAGATTCTTGATTCCCGCGGCAACCCGACCGTTGAGGCCGATGTCGAACTGGCCGATGGAAGCCTGGGCCGCGCCATCGTCCCGTCCGGCGCTTCGACGGGCGAGCACGAAGCCGTTGAGCTGCGCGACGGCGACAAGTCGCGCTATCTGGGCAAGGGCACGCTGAAGGCCGCCGCCAACATCGCCAACGAGATCGCCCCCGCGTTGATCGGGATGGACGCCTCGCAGCAAGCCGATCTGGACCGCAAGATGATCGAACTGGACGGCACGCCGAACAAGGGCCGTCTGGGCGCCAACGCGATTCTGGCCGTTTCCCTTGCCGCCGCCCGCGCCGCCGCGAGCTCGCAGATGACGCCGCTCTACCGCTACCTGGGCGGGGTGAACGCCCGCCTGCTGCCGGTGCCGATGATGAACATCCTCAATGGCGGCGCGCACGCCGACAATTCGGTGGACCCGCAGGAATTCATGATCGTTCCGGTGGGAGCGCCGAAGTTCGCCGAGGCCCTGCGCTGGGGCGCCGAAGTGTTCCACACCCTGAAGGGCGTGCTGAAGAAGCGCGGCTACTCGACCTCGGTGGGCGACGAGGGCGGCTTTGCGCCCAATCTGAAGTCCAACGACGAAGCGCTGGAAGTGGTGCTCGAAGCGATCCAGAAGGCCGGCTACAAGCCCGGCGAGCAGGTCGCCATCGCGCTCGATCCGGCGGCCAGCGAGTTCTACGACGCCGGCAGAAAGAAGTACGTGTTCAAGAAGTCCGATCAAAGCGAGTACTCGGCCGGGCAGATGGTCGAGTTCTGGGCCAAGTGGGTGGAGCAGTATCCCATCATCTCCATCGAGGACGGCATGGCCGAGGACGACTGGGAGGGCTGGCGGCTGATGACCAGCGCTCTCGGCAAAAAGATCCAGCTTGTCGGCGACGACATCTTCGTCACCAACTGCCAGCGCCTGAACATGGGCATCGAACAGGGCGTGGCGAATTCCATTCTCATCAAAGTCAACCAGATCGGTTCGCTGACCGAGACCCTGGACGCGATGGCGCTGGCTGCCGCCAACGGCTACACCTGCGTCATTTCGCACCGCTCGGGCGAGACCGAGGACGCCTTCATCGCCGACCTGGCGGTGGCCACGGGCGCCGGGCAGATCAAGACCGGATCGGCCAGCCGGACCGACCGCATCGCGAAGTACAACCAGCTCCTGCGCATCGAGGAGGAACTGGGCGCCTCGGCCTGCTACGCCGGCAGAAAGGCGTTCCGCCAATGAAGAAACTGGTTCTGATCCGGCACGGCGAGAGCATCTGGAACAAGGAGAACCGCTTCACCGGCTGGACCGACGTCGATCTTTCGGAGAAGGGCATCGCCGAGGCGCACGAAGGCGGGCGGGTGCTCAAGGCCGAGGGCTACGACTTCGACGTAGCCTACACGTCGGTGCTCAAGCGCGCCATCCGCACGCTGTGGATCGTGCTCGACGAGATGGACCTGATGTGGATCCCGGTGCACCGCAGTTGGCGCCTGAACGAGCGCCACTACGGCGCGCTCCAGGGACTGAACAAGAGCGAGACGGCGGAGAAGTACGGCGAGGCGCAGGTGAAGATCTGGCGCCGGGCCTACGCCACGCCGCCGCCCGCGCTGGATCCTTCGGACCCGCGCTGGCCGGGCCATGAGCGGCGCTACGCCGGGCTTTCGCCCCAGGAACTGCCGCTGACGGAGTGCCTTAAGGACACCGTGGCGCGCTTTCTGCCGCTGTGGCATGAGACCATCGCGCCCGCGGTGAAGAGCGGGCAGCGGGTGCTGATCGCCGCGCACGGCAACAGCCTGCGCGCGCTGGTCAAGTACCTGGACAACATCTCCGACGACGACATCGTCGAGCTGAATATCCCAACCGGAATGCCGCTGGTTTACGAACTCGACGACGATCTCAAGCCCCTGAAGAGCTACTACCTCGGCGATCCCGAAAAGGTGAAGGCGGCCATGGAAGCGGTGGCCGCGCAGGGCAAGAAGAAGCAGTAGTAGCCCGCGCGGCGGGGGCGGCGGCGGACCCCTTCCGGTGCGGCGGCGTGCTACCCTGTGATTGCTGTGCCCGACCTTCCGCCGCAAAATCTTCCTCCGGTGGTGGGCGAGTGTCTCACCACCATGCAGCCGCAGCCCGGCGCGCTGCCCGGCCAGAACGTTACGCGGATGGTGCGCGCCGCCGACGGCAGGATCCGCTCGGACCTCGGCAAAACTTCGGTGATCACGGATCCGGCCGCGCGGAAGGCGACCATCCTCGATCATGTCAACAAGGTGGCGCGGGTGGTGCCGATGCCGCGCGTGCCGGCGGCGCAGTTCGACCCCGCGGCGCTGGCAGGCGGCGCGCAGCCGCCTCAGCCGCCGGCCTTCCGGAGCGTCGAAGATCTGGGCAAGTCGATGCTGGACGGGCTGGAAGTGGTGGGCAAGCGCTACACCTTCGAGCCGCCCGCGCTGCCCAACGCGCCCGCGCTGCCTCAGCCGCCGGTGGTGAGCGAGGTGTGGACGAGCACCCGGCTTCAGTTGCCGGTGCTCACCAAGACCACGGGAAGCTTTGGCGAGCAGATCCGGCGCTGCAAGTACACGGAGTCGGCCGCGCCTCCCCCCACGCTGTTCGAGATCCCGGAAGGCTACCGCAGGCTGCCGTCCGCCGCGGCGCCAGGCTGACGCCAGCCTTGTCCGGCATCGCTTACCATAGTTGAGGGCGCTCCTCCGGCGCCCGGTTCGAACCCCATGAAGAAGACTGCCGCAAAAGCGGTCCGGCGCGAGCCTCCGCCGCCCAAGCCCAAGACGCCCTGGCCGGATTCGATCGCGCGCTCGGCCAGCGAGTGGGCCGCGACCATCCTCATCCTCCTGTTCGGCACGACGATGATCCTGCAAGCCTTCGTCGTGCCCACCGCCTCGATGGAGCGCACGGTGCTGATCGGGGACCACCTGTTTGTCGATAAGCTGGCGTACTCGCCGCCCGGCCGGCTCTTCAAGAGCCTTCTGCCCTACCAGGAGGTGCGGCGCGGCGACATCGTCGTCTTCCGCTATCCGCTCGATCTGCGGCAGAACTATGTGAAGCGGGTGGTCGGCGTGCCCGGCGACCGGCTGCGCATCGTCAACAAGCAACTCTTCCTCAACGGCAAGCCAGCGGAAGAGCCTTACAAGCAGCACTCGACGCCCTACCTCGATTCCTACCGTGACAACTTCCCGTCGATCCCCAACGTGCGGCTTCCCGAGCGGGCGCAGGCCATGCTGGCCGAACAGGTCAAGGACGGCGAACTGGTGGTGCCGCCCAATCACTACTTCGCGATGGGCGACAACCGCGACAACTCCGAGGACAGCCGCTATTGGGGTTTCGTGCCGCGCGAGAACATCGTTGGCAAGCCGGTGTTGATCTGGTATTCCTACGACGCTCCGAGCGGACAGCTCTCGGGTGGGATCCTGAGCTTCGACCACCTCCGGGACCTGATTCCGAATTTCTTCTCGAAAACGCGCTGGAGCCGCATCTTCCGCCTGATCCGGGGACATAACCTCAACTGAACATGCCGAATTCTCATTCTTACGGACTCATCCTCGCGGGCGGGCGCGGGACACGCTTCTGGCCGCGCAGCCGCACGCGCCGCGCCAAGCAGGTGCTGCGCTTCTTCGGCGGCCGGAGCTTGATCCAGCAGACGGTGGACCGGCTGCGGCCGGCGTTGCCCCCCGAGCGCCTCTGGGTGCTGACCAATCCCTATCTGCGCGCCGAGATCGTGCGGCAGTTGCCGGAAGTACCGGCCGGGCAGATTCTGGCCGAGCCGGCGCAACGCAACACGGCGCCGGCCATCGGGCTGGCGGCGCGGCTGCTGCGGGAGCGCGATCCGCGGGCGGTGATGGGCGTGTTTCCCGCCGACCACGTGATCGCGAAACGCGCACCGTTCCTCAGACTGGTGCGGGCGGCGCTGGCGGCGGCGGCGGACGGAAAAATGGCCGTGGTCGGCATTCAGCCGCGCTGGGCGGAGACGGGCTACGGCTACGTCGAACTGCCCGAGGGCGTCCAGCCCGGGGACATCAAAGCGGTCCCCATCCGGCGCTTCCGGGAAAAGCCGGACCCCGAAACCGCGCGCCGCTACCTGGCGGCCGGCAACTACTTCTGGAACTCGGGCATGTTTTTCTGGAGCGCCGAAGTGTACCTGGAAGCGTTGCGGCGCTTCCTGCCACGCACGGCGGCGCTGCTGGCGGCCCTTCCGGCGGCGGGCGGGCGCGGGTTCGCTTCCGCGCTCAAGCAGGTTTATCCCCGTTGCGAGAACATCTCGGTCGATTACGCGGTGCTTGAGAAAGCCGACGGAGTGGTGGGCTTCGCGGCCGGCGACATCGGCTGGAACGACGTGGGAAGCTGGAACGCGGTGTACGAGATGCACCGCCGCGACGGCAACGGCAACGTGG
>CAKZVG010000361.1 GCA_937921835.1 uncultured Bryobacteraceae bacterium
CAGAAGCTCAACGCCGTGCTGGCCGGAGCCAGTGAAGCATGGAAGGTGGCGGCGGAGATCAAGGCGAAGAACATCCCGCTGATTCTCGGCCCCACGCTCTCGCTCCCGCCTGAGGAAGACGACCCCTACGACCGCACCTTCACCCTGCCCGGGGAATTGCACAAGGCGGGGATTCTGTTCGCCTTTGGCAGCTTCAGCACCAGCTTCGCCCGCAACCTGCCCTACCAGGCCGCCGCGGCGGTCGCCTTCGGGCTGCCGCGCGAGGAAGGGCTGAAGGCGCTGACCATCAACGCCGCCCGCGTGTGGGGCGTCGCCGGCCGGACCGGTTCGATCGAGGCCGGCAAACTCGCCGACCTGATCGTCACCGACGGCGATCCGCTGGAAACCCGCACCGAGGTGAAGCACATGTTCATCGCCGGACGCGCGGTGGATCTCGGCAGCAAGCACAAGCGCCTCTATGAGCAGTACCTGGCGCGCCCGTAAGCGCGCCGGCGCGGCGGATTTCAAGGGCGTGCTATCTTGCGGTCAGGACCCGAATGTTTCGTATTCTGTTGCTTGCGATTCTTGCGCCGGCCGCCTTCGCGGCGGAAAAGTGGACGGTCGAAGACCTCCTGCTGATGGAGCGCGCCGGAAGCGTGCAGCTTTCGCGCGACGGCCGGCTGGCCGTGTGGGTGAAGTCGCAGATGGACGCGGCCAAGGGCGAAACCGTCTCCAACATCTTCCTGCGCAACCTGGCCGAGGACTTCGAAGTGCAACTCACCCGGGGCACGGACAACAACTCCTCGCCGAAGTTCTCTCCCGACGGCAAGCGCATTGCGTTCCTCAGTTCCCGCAAGCCTCCCGGCGCCGCGCCGGAGGACGCCGGGCCGGAGCCCGAGCGCGGCCGGGGCGGGTTGCAGATCTGGATGATTGACGCGCGCGGCGGCGAGCCCTGGCCGGCGGCGAAGTTCGACAAAGGCGTGCGCGCCTTTGATTGGATGGACGGCTCGACGCTGCTGGCGGCGGCGGTCGAGGACGCGAGCCTCCACGAACAGCGCAACCAGGAGCGCAAGGACACCTCAACCGTCGTCGATGACGAGGAGAACGCGCCCCCCGTGCGCCTCTTCACCGTGGACACGAAGACCAAGGCCGCGCGGCGCCTCAGCACTAACACGGACCGTATCGAGCGGCTCGCGGTTTCGCCCGATGGCGCCTGGGCGGTAACCATCCACGACCGCAGCCTGCGCTACATCTACGACCAGAAGATCCGCCCGGCCACGTTTCTCTACGATCTCAAGACCGGCGTCCCCAAGCAGTTGTTCTCCGGCGGCGAGTTGATGCCGCGCAAAGTAGCCTGGAGCCCCGACAGCGCGTCGTTCTACTTCTCGGCGCCCTACACCTCGCACCCGGTCTACGTGAACGCGGCCATCGACAAGCTGTACCGCTATGACCTCGCGCGCGGCGCGGCGGAAGAAGTGCCGCTCGACTGGGAGAACGGCCTGGCCACGGACTTCGCGCCCGCGCCCGGGGGTTTTCTCGCCCTGCTGGCCAACGGCGTGCGCCCGCGCGCCGCGCTTTACACTCGCTCGGGCGCCGGTTACGCGCGCGCCTGGATGGAAGGCGAACCGGCCGGCAACATCTTCGAGGTAGAAACCGGCGCGGACGGCAAAACCATCCTCTATCAGTCCAGCACCGCCGCCAAGCTTCCGCAGTGGTACAGCGCGAAGCTCGAAGGCGCCCGGCTGGTGGATCCCAAGCCGCTCACCACGCTCAACGGCGGCCTCAAGGACAAGCCGCTCGCCAGGGTGGAGACGGTGCACTGGAAGGGCGCGCGCGGCGAGCAGGTCGAGGGCCTGCTCTACTACCCGCACCACTACCAGGCAGGCAGGAAGTACCCGCTGGTGGCGATGATTCACGGGGGTCCGCACGGCGCCGACTTCGACGCCTTCGACGACTCCTGGAGCCGCCCCACCAACCTGCTGGCGCAGCGCGGCGCCTTCGTCCTCCGCCCCAACTATCACGGTTCGAGCCAGTACGGGCTGAAGTGGGGCGAGTCGATCGCGGGCGGTAACTACAACGAACTCGAATGGATCGACGTCGAAACGGGCGTGGACCACGTCCTCGCCCGCGGGCTCGCCGACCCGGAGCGGCTGGGCATCATGGGCTGGTCAAACGGCTCCATTATCACCATCGAAATCACCACCCGCACGCGGCGCTACAAGGCCGCCTCGGCCGGAGCGGGCGACGTCAACTGGACCAGCGACTGGGGCAACGCTGTGTTCGGCCACGCCTTCGACCACTACTACCTGGGCAAGACCCCCATGGAGGACCCGGACCTCTACATCCGCAAGTCGCCCCTCTGGCGCATGGACAAAGTCACCACGCCAACCATCATCTTCTTCGGGACCGAGGACCGGCAGGTGCCCACCGAGCAGGGCTGGCAGCACTATCGCGCGCTTCAGCACTACGGCAAGGCGGAGGTGAGATTCATTCTCTTCCCCGGCGAAGCGCACGGCCCGCGCAAGTTCGTTCACCAGCGCCGCAAGGTCGAAGAAGAACTCGCCTGGTTCGACCGGCACCTGTTCGCCACCGCCGCGGCGCCGAATCCGGCGCTCAAGCCCGGTTCGCCGCTCGCCGCCGCGCTCAAGCGCCGCGCTGGCGCCGAAGTCCCGGAAACGGTTGAACGCGGCAAGCTGCATGTGGGGCGTTTCGAGGTGACGCGGGCGCAGTTCGCGCGCTTCGACCCGGCTTACCGCTTCGCCCCTGGAACGGAGGACTTCCCCGCCACCGGCGTCAGCTTCGAGCAGGCGCGGCGCTACTGCGAGTGGCTCAGCCAGCGGACAGGAGAGAAGTACCGCTTGGGGACGGAAGAGGAACTCGGCAAATATCTGGAGCCGGCCAAGGGCGAGAACACGCTCGACGCCTGGGCCGGCTATGCCGTTAACGCCGACGACGAGCGCCGCCTGGCGCCGCTGGTCGACAGCCTTGCCCCGGACACGCTGCTCAAGCCTGTGGGCAGCCACGCCGGCTCGGGCGAAGACCCGCTTTTCGACGCCGGGGGCAACGCCGCCGAATGGGTGACGGCCAGGGACGGCAGCGGCAAGGCCATGGGCGGCAGCGCGGACCGTCCCGCGGACGCGAAGTCCACCAGCCGGGCCCGGCCCGCCTACACCGGCTTCCGGGTAGTGCGCGAGTAGCCTCGCCTCACCTCGGCTACATGGCAGAAAACGTGCACTCTGCGTACTTTAGCGGAGTTCCCGCCTCGCAAGTTTTAGAAAATCAGACCTGAACAGGGGGATTTGACCCAAGATGGGGGAAATTAAGCCCAAGCGGACGCCGAAGGCGCCCCGGCAGCAGCTCCCACTACTCGATCCGGAACGCCGCGCGGCCACCTGCGAGGAAGTCGCGCTGGGATTCACCGAGGAGCAGGCCAAGGCCGAAGCGCTGCGCTGCCTGGACTGCAAGGACCCCAAGTGCATCGAGGCGTGCCCGCTGCACATCGACATCAAGCGCTTCATCTACCGCCTGGTGGTGGGCGACCCGCAGGGCGCCTTCGAGGTGATCTCCGAGCAGAGCCCGTTTCCGGGCGTCTGCGGGCGCGTCTGCCAGCATGAGCTGTTCTGCGAGAGCGCCTGCCTGCTGGGCAAGAAACTCGACCCGGTGGCGATCGGTTCGCTGGAGCGCTTCGCGGCCGACTATCACCGCACGCACGCCCATCCGCCGGAGGAGTTTCCCAAGCCCACCGGACCGAAGGTCGCGCTGGTGGGCAGCGGTCCGGCGTCGATGATCGCGGCCTTCGACCTGGTGCGCAAGAACTACCGCGTGGCGATCTTCGAGGCGCTGCATTCGCTCGGCGGCGTGCTGGCATACGGCATCCCGCCCTTCCGCCTGCCGCGCGACATCCTGAACGAGGAGATCGCGCGGCTTCAGTCGATGGGCGTCGAATTCCACACCGACTTCATCGCCGGCAAGACGGCCACCATCGAGGAACTGTTCGAGGAAGGCTATGAGGCGGTGTTCATCGGCACCGGCGCGGGCTTGCCGTGGATGATGGGCATTCCGGGCGAGAACCTGGTGGGCGTCTACACGGCCAACGAGTTCCTGACGCGCATCAACCTGATGGAAGCCTACAAGTTCCCGCAGGCCGACACGCCGGTGCGCGTGGGCAAGCGCACCATCGTGGTGGGCGGCGGCAATTCGGCCATGGACGCGGCGCGCTGGGCCAAGCGCATGGGCAGCGAAACGACCATCCTTTACCGCCGCGGGCGCGCCGAGTTGAAGGCGCGTCTTGAAGAGATCGAGCACGCCGAGGAGGAAGGCGTCCACTTCGAGTTTCTGGCCGCGCCGGTGGCGCTGTTCGGCGACGAGAACGGCTTCGTGCGCGAGATGGAGTGCATCCGGATGCGGCTTGGCGAGCCGGATTCCTCGGGCCGGCAGTCGCCCATTCCCATCCCCGGCTCCGAGTACCGCATCCCGGTGGATACCGTGGTCGCGGCCATCGGGCAGGGTCCGAATCCCACCCTCCAGCGGGCCACGCCGCAGCTTGTGACCAAGAAGGGCAAGATTACCGTCGACGAGTCGGGCCAGACCAGCATGCCGCTGGTGTACGCGGGCGGCGACGTGGTGCGCGGCGGCTCCACCGTGATCCTCGCCATGCGCGACGGACGGGCGGCGGCCGAAGCGATTCACAAGGCGCTGAGCGGGAAGACGCGCGAGAACGAGCCGGCGGGCGCGGTCCAATAGGGAGACGACACGATGAACCGGATCATCCGCAAGGAAATGCTCACACCGGAGATCGCGCTGCTCGAGGTGGAAGCGCCGCGCATCGCCAGGCGCTGGAAGGCCGGCAACTTCATCATCATCCGGCCGACGCCGCAGAGCGAGCGCATCCCGCTCACCATCGTCGACGGCAGCCTCGAGCGGGGGACCATCACCATGGTGGTGCAGGCCATCGGCAAGACGACGCGCGTAACCTGCGCGCTCGAGGAGGGCGACAGCCTGGCCGACCTGGTCGGGC
>CAKZVG010000362.1 GCA_937921835.1 uncultured Bryobacteraceae bacterium
AAGCTGGAAGGATCGAAGCTCGGGATTCGCAGGAATCCGATCCGCTTGCCGTCGGACTGGTACGTTCCGGAGTAGAAGGCGTCGGTTGGACGGCCGAGCCGCTGCCGCCAGCTTTCCGGCAGTCCGGAGGCGAAGACCGGCCGCAGCGCGCCTTCACCGATCACCGCGCGCGGGGGCCCAAACCGGCGTTGCCGCCACAGCCCCGCCAGCGGCTTCATATAGGGCCGCGCCAGCGTCTCTTCGCCCGGAGCCGGAAGGGCCTCCGCGGCCGCCCGCCGCGCCGCGCGGGGCGAAGGCACCGGGCCAGCGGAGAGGACCGGCTCTCCGTACTTCATCCACGGGATCGAGTAGGTCTCGAGCTCGCCGCTCGCGCGGCGCACGGTGATCTCCGCCGTTCCGCCGATTTCGTGAGCGCGCGGGATCAGCCACTGCGGCCGGAACGTGAGCAGTCCCGCCGCCGAGCGCCCGGCGCTGCGCGGGTTGGACGCGATGCCGTAGCGCGCGAACTCCCGAATCAGCTCCCCGGCGCCCTTGCCGTCGATCGACACCAGCTCGTCGCCGGTTTGGAAGCGATACTCCGCCGCGGGCAGCCGCGAACGCGCGATGAAGTCGATCAGGACTTTGCCGTCATAGATGTCGGCCGAGAACGGAAGCTCGGCGGAGAAGGAACTGAAGATCGAGAACACGTCGTGCGCGCTCTCGAAACGGGAGACATATTCGGCGCAAATCTCGTAGAATTCGAGGTCATCTTTCGACCGTGCGATGCGTTCCAGCCAGGGCGCCAGGTCGAAGAGATCGTACTTGAGCGCCTCGCGCTTCCACTCGTAGGGCGCGAAATTCTTGGCGTACAGGGCGGCGAGCTGGCCGAAATCGGCGGCCTTCTGCTCGCGGGTCAACTGCGCCGGGCAGACCGCCGCCCAGGCCAGCGCCGCCGCCACACCGGCGAACTGCCTCACGAAATCGTCCCCCCTTCGAGGTGTATAGGAACCATAGAGGATAACACAGGGCGGCGCGGAGCAAGGTGCTTCGCAAACGGCTAAACTATTGCTGTCCGTATGTTGGGGATTCTTCTCTGTCTGCTTGCCGCCTCCGCCGCCACCGGCCAGGAACTCTATCCGTTCCACATCGATCAGGACGCCCTCTCCGGGGCTCCCGATTTCAGTTTCCTCAACCACCCGCTCACCGCCGCCGACCGCGTCTTCGTCCGCGATGGGCGCTTCTTCCGCGCCGGCGCCGACGCCGCTCCCCACACCGCCGACGACGAGCCGGTGCGTTTCTTCGGCGTCAATCTCTGCTTCGACGCCAACTTCCCCGAAGCGCCTGACGCCGCGCGCATCGCCAAACGCCTGCGGAAGTTGGGCGTGAATCTGGTGCGCCTCCACCACATGGATTCCCAGCCCGACTCCGATCCCTCGCGCGCGCGCAGTCTCCTCACCACCGGCCCGTTCCCGTCTCTGAATCCGGTGGCCGTGGAGCGCCTGCGGGGCTTCCTCGACGCGCTGAAAGAGGAAGGCATCTACGTCAACCTCAATCTGAAGGTCGGCTACAATTTCCGTCCCGCCATTGATGGCTTGCCGCCGCATCCGGCCTGGCCCAACCAGAGCAAGCCGCTGCACATCGTGCATCCGCGCGCCGTCGAGCTGCAAACCCGGTTTGCGCGCGAGGTGATCGAGGCGCTTGCGCTGCGCCACGATCCGGTGCTGGCGATGGTGGAGATCGAAAACGAAACCTCGCTGGTGCGCGACTGGCAGACGGGCAACCTCGACCGCGCGCTGGTTGGCGAATACCGCGCGGTCTTCGAGCGCCAGTGGAACGAGTTCCTGCGCGCGCGTCACGGTTCCACCGAAGCCCTGCGCCAGGCCTGGGGCGCCAGCGAGCCGGACGGGCCGGATCTTCTCCCCGAGCGCTGGCTGCTCGAAAAAGGCGCCCCGTCGGACGCCATCGTCGAGGAGGCCGAAGACGGGCTGCGCCTGGTGGTGACGCAGGCCGGCCCGCGCCTGATCCTTAAGAAGGTGGGGTTCTCGATCGCCCCCGGCACGCCCTACGTCGCCGAGGTCGCGCTGCGCATCGAGGCGCCGCCGGGCGCCTCCCGCACCATCCGCATCGACATCAAGCAGGACGTCTCGCCCTGGCGCACCATGGCCAGCCGCGGCGTCACGCTAACTTCCGAGTGGCAGGTCTTCCGGATGGCCTTCGAGCCGGACTGGGGCATGGACGGCATCGGACGCTTCGGCATCATGTTCGAGAATCTCGACCTGCCGCTCGGCGTGCGCGGCTGGAAGCTCTACCAGGCCGGCCGCCGCGGGCTGAACCCGGCCGAGCGCCTGGAAGAGGGCTCCGTCGCGCTGGTGGGGGAAACCGAAGCCGGCACGGCGGCGCGCACGGACGACTATCTCCGGTTCCTGGTTGAGCGGGACAAAGCCTATCTCGACGCCATGCTGGCCGCGGTGCGGGAAAGCGCCGGCACGCTGGTCCCGGTGGCCGGAACGCAGATGGGCTACGGCGGACTGCTCAACCTCGACTCACACGACGCGCTCGATTATCAGGACAATCATTTCTACGTCGACCACCCCAACTTCCCCAACGTGTCCTGGGACGACCGCGACTGGCGCATCCGCGACAGTTCGAACGTGGCCTCCGGCATGGTTCCCTTCCTGAACATGGCCGTCGCGCGGCAAGCCGGACGGCCCTACACCGTCAGCGAATTCAACCAGGCCTGGCCCAACACCCACGGCGCGGAGATCGATCCCACCCTGGCCGCCTTCGCCGCCTTCCAGGGTTGGGACGCCATCATGCACTTCGCCTACTCGCACAACCGCGGCTGGGACCGCGGCACGCCCAGCGGCTTCGACGTCAACGGCGACTGGACCCGCTTCGCAAACATGGGACAAGCAGCCTGGCTGTTCCGCACCGGCGCGGTGAACGCCGGCCGCGAGCCGCTGCGCATTCCCATCACCCTGGAGATGCGGCTCCGCGCCGGCCGCGAAAAGCGCAACGCCAATATCAACGCTTTTCTTGCCGCCGCCGCCGGCTGGGAGCAGGCCAACGCCTTCCTCCATCGCATCGAACTCGACAAGGACGGCGAGAGCGAGATGCCTGACGCCGCCCGGACGCGGCCCGCGCCGCCCTACGTCTCCGATACCGGTGAACTCACTTATGATCCAGCCGGGCGCCTGTTCACTCTTAACGCTCCCTCCGCCGCCGGCGTCTATGGCTTTCCGCGCGGCCCGGTCCGCGCGGGGATTCTTGAAGCCGAACCCGGCCCGTCCGCGCGCGGCTTCCTCGCCCTGACGCTCACGCCGCTGGACGGCCTGCCGCTTGATAAATCCCGGCGGCTCTTACTTAGTAACCCTGGTTATGCCATGCGGACTTACCCCGGCTCCCAGCCACCCCGTCCGGAGCGTCTCGTGAATTATCCCGGCACGTCCGACTGGTGGACCATCGAACCCGATCCCGGCTCCCCGAAGCCCGCCGCATCGCGCAGTTCGCGCGGGGGGCCGATGTGGATGGAACGCGTCGAGGTGCGGGCAGGCATCCGCACGGAAGCCCGCCGCATCGCCGTCTATCCGCTGGACGGATCCGGCGCCCGGCTGGCGGCGCTTCCGGCGGGCGCCATCCAGCCGCAGCCGGAGGGCGACTTCCGGATTCACTTGCAGGCC
>CAKZVG010000363.1 GCA_937921835.1 uncultured Bryobacteraceae bacterium
TCCAGCCCGATGGGCAGCAATCCGCGCAGGGTGATGTTGATGCCATCGGGGTTCTCGGGGCTTTCCAGCATCACCACGGTCACAATCTCGAGCGACGCCATCGGCTCGCCCGAAGCGGTACGCGCGATGCCCGCCAGCGGACGCAGATCCTGGAACGCCGAGCGGCTGAAGTTGCTGGTCAGCTCTGACGTCGCGCCCTTGCGCATCACCAGCACGTGCAGCGGGTGCCCGGTGGCGGCAAAGGAAGTCCGCAGGCCCTCCACCAGCGCCAAGACCGCCACCAGCACCGCGACGGTGAGCGAGATGCCCAGCGCGGTCATGAGCGTGGTGGTCTTGCGGACGGCCAGGTTCCGAAGATTGTAAGCGAGCGGGATAGCCATGGGCGGTTCCTAGTCGCTGAAACGGAGCGATTCGACGATGGAGCGGCGCGACGCGCCCCAGCCGGGAACGAGGCAACTCACCAGGCCGATGAGCGCGGCCACCAGCAGACCCAGCGCCGCCACTTCGAGCGGCACATGCAGCGCCTTCAGGTCCACGAACAGAATCGGGGATTTCGACAGCGCTTCGCAAATGGCCACCGCCAGCCCCAGGCCAAGCACACCCCCAAGCAGAGAGATCACCAGCGATTCCCCGAGAATAATGCCCAGAATCGCGCTTGGCGTGTACCCCAGCGTCTTGAGGATGCCGATCTCGCGCACGCGTTCGCGCACCGACATCGCCATGGTGTTGGCCGAGACCAGCAGGATGGTGAAGGTGAGCGCGCCGCAGATGGCGATCAGGAATAACTTCACGTTGCCGAGGTAGGAAAGAAAGCTCAGTTCGAAGTTGCGCTCGGTGTCGGTCTTGGTCTGATCCGGATAATTGCGGAACATGTCGTCGATCGTCTTGGCGATGCGGGGCACCGACTCGGCGCTGTCGGCCAGAATGGCGAAGCTGCTGGTTCGATCGCGGCGGCCTTCGGGCAAACTCTCGCGCAGGTATGCGTAATGGAAGAAGAGGTTTTCGTTGTCGCGCGGAGCGTCGTAAATGGCGCGGATGGTGAACTCCATCGTGACGGGGAAAATATCGCCCACGATGGTGACGCGGTCGCCCAGTTTGAAACCCAGCCGCTCGGCCAGCGGGCGCCCCACCACAGCGCCGGCGCGGTCGTTAAGAAACGCCTGATATTGCTCCGGCGGAATCTGGTACTCCGGGTAGACGGTTCGCAGCTTGTCCGCTTCCACGGCGAAGCGCGCGAAGAAGTTCCTCATGTCGCGCGAATCCTTATACGTGCCGCCGAACCACTGGATGATCATCGCCTCGCGCACTCCTTCCACGTTGCGGATGAGCGGCAGGTAAGAGACCGGCAGCACGTTGGCGAGCGAGATGCGGTTGATGGTCACCAGCCGCAGCGCCTGGTCCGGCGTCGCCTCGCGGAAAAAGAACGCGTGGTAGAGCGCCATCAACACGCCCAGCAGGCACAACGAAGCGGCGATGCTCAGGATCGTGAGCGTGCTGCGCCGGCGGTTCCGTAAGCTATTCTTAACAATTAGCGGGAGATAGCGGAACATGAGACACTTTCACTGTACACGATAATGATGCGCCCACCGGCTCCGGCGGACGAGGAATTCATGCGCCTGGCGCTCGAACTGGCGCGCGAGGCGGAAGAAGCGGGCGAGGTGCCCGTCGGAGCGGTGGCCGTCCGCGCCGGCGCGGTCGTGGGGAGAGGGCGCAATTCGCCGCTGCTGGCGGGCGATCCCACCGCGCACGCCGAGATGCTCGCGTTGCGGGAGGCCGCCGCCGCGTGCGGTAATTACCGGCTCGAAGGTGTCACGCTTTATGTAACCCTCGAACCCTGCGCGATGTGCGCAGGCGCCCTGGTCCAGGCGCGCCTGAAGCGCCTGGTCTTCGGCGCCCGCGACCTGCGCTTCGGCGCGGTGCGCAGCAAGTTCCGCATCGCCGACTCGGACGTGCTCAATCACCGCGTCGAGATCGTCGAAGGGGTGCTGGGAGCCGAGTGCACGGCGCTGCTCCAGGAGTTCTTCCGCCGCCGGCGCTGACAGGCTCACAGCAGCCGCCCGCTGCGGGGACCGGCGGCGCGGCGCCGCAGGCGCTCCTCGCGGTGGCGCAACTCCGGCGTCTCGCCAAGCGCCAGCGCGGCGCGGGTGAACTCGAGCGCCATCGCGTAGTTGCGCTCGGTGTGTTCGTAGAACTTGGCGAGTTCTTCGAGAGCGGCCTTCTGGAACGGGTTCTTCGAGGCCGCCAGGTCCGTGAAGACGGCCAGCGCGGCGGCCGGCCGTTCGAGTTTCTTCTCCAGCAGCGCCAGTTCCCACAGGGTCCGGAACAGCAGGGAATCCGGCAGCCCGCTGGCGATGCCCCGCCGGAAAAGCTCCGCCGCCTCGTTGGGCTGTCCGGCTTGCCGCAGCCAGCGCGCCAGCCCGACCATTTCGGCGCCGTGCGCCAGACGCGCCTCGGCCGGCGCCCGGAAGGCCCAGGGGACGATGGCCGTCAGGCAGGCCAGCGTCAGGATGTCGAGGGCGTTGTGGTGAAAAATGGGCGCCACGCGCAGCGCCTCGCGGGTGCGCAGGTATTCGAAATAGACGTAGGGGATGAGATCGCCGGGCAGGTCCCCTTCGCGCTCGACGCCCAGGATCTGGTTCTCCAGGTCCACCAGCCGGCAACTTTCAAAGCGCAGCTTCCAGAGCCGCCGCGCGCCGGCCAGCAGGTCCAGGTGCGCCAGGCGCGCGAAGGGCGGCCGCATGCGCGCCATGCGGTAGCGGGTCTCGAGCAGCGGCTGGTCGTAGGTCTTGCCGTTGTAGGTGATGAGAACGTCGAAGGCGCTCAGGTGTGCGGCGAGGGCCGCCAGCAGGCTTGGCTCCTCGCCGAAATCGCGCATGAAGAACTGCTTGAGGTGGAAACCGTCAGCTTCGATGCGCCCCACGCCGACCAGGAAGGCGTACGTTCCCGCGCCGCCCGCCAGGCCGGTGGTTTCGGTGTCCAGGAACGCCCAGCGCCGCGGCGGGCATTCGGGCGCCGTCCCGTCCGAGATGGCCGACAGCAGGTCGGAGGGAAGCTCGTCCAGGCCGGAGATGTCCGCGCTGCCGTGGCGGCGGTGGCGCAACCAGACCCGCTCGGATTCGAAGTGCCGCCCATGCGGGGTCTCGACCTCGCTTCCGCTCAGCCATTCGTCGACGAAGTAGCGGGCCGGGCGCGTGTCGCGCGGTGGATGGGGCGCGGGCCGGGGGCCGCTGGCGTACTTGCGGTCGATGCGGGCGATGCGGCGTTTGAGAAGCGCAAGTTGTTCCTGGAAGTCGCCCACGTCCGTTCGCCTTTTCTTTGCATGGTAGCAGATTTGACTTCCCGCGCGGCTCCCGCTACAGTGGGAGACGAGCCGCTTGCTTGCGCCCGTAGCTCAGTTGGATAGAGCGTCTGGCTACGAACCAGAAGGTCGCGTGTTCGAATCGCGCCGGGCGCACCATTTCGCTTCTCCGTCTTTAAGCTTTTCCCTTGTTTGGCAGATGCGGCCCGGCCGGGCTCGCCTGGGTGGCCGTCCAATCCGGCGCGGGAAGGCCCCGTGGAAGCGATGCCTGTTATGATGGGACTTGTGAGCGCAGCCTTCCTCGGCGCCGCCGGCGCTTCACGGTTCGGGGGAGACGGCGTTCGGCGCCGCGGCCGCTTTTGCGGTGCCAGCGGTCGC
>CAKZVG010000364.1 GCA_937921835.1 uncultured Bryobacteraceae bacterium
GTTCGGGCGCGGGAAGGAACAGGTGCGGTAGACGTAGCCGCGGCCGCCGGTTCCGGGTGGTTCCGGCGGCCGCGTCGTGGCGGGGATCTGTATCGGTTACGGCGCCGCCGCGAGCACCTGGGCGCAGTTGCCGAACGCCTCCAGGTGATCGTAGGATCCCGCCAGCAGGTTGGTGTAGACCCGCTTGATGTCGAGTTTCGTCATCACCGCCAGAGCCTTTTCGAGATCCTCGATATCGGCCTCCTCGATCATCACGCCCACCTCCAGCGCATCCTTGGCCGACAGCTTCCCCTTGGCTGTTAGCTGCGCGTAGAGCGCGGTGAGTTCGGGGTCCTTGTACACGCCCGGGATGTCGTTGGCCGCCGGGTCTTCCACGCCATAACGCGCCAGCAGATTGCCGATGGCCTCGAAGTGCCGCTGCTCGGCCTGGGCGATATTCTCAAAGACGGTCAGCTTCCACTGCTCGCCGAGCAGCCGGTAAACATCGCGCGCGAGCTTCTCTTCCTCGCGCATGAAGGCGAGCGACTTGGCTTCCTCGGCGGTGGCGGGCTCCACCGTGACGGGAACTCCGGGGCCCGGCCCGTTTCCGTTTCTACCCTGCGCGGGCGCCGGCGCGGCCAGCGCCAGCGCAAGGCTCAGCGCGCCGATTGCGGTTGCGAAATGAATTCTCTTTTTCATTGTGGTCTCCTATCTCCTGGTGTTCTGAAACCGGATCACGCAGAAGAGAGCGCAATCCTCCCGCCACGCGCGGCGGAGGTGCATAACCCGTTCATTCTTCGAGCCAGAAACCGCGGCCACGCTTCGCCACGCACGAAGCCTCCACGCAGCTTCTGCGCGCGCGGCGCAGGCTTTGCGGCGGAGGCGCGCTCTCCCTATCGGGCGCCAGGAGACTGGCCGGCGAGGCGCCCGGAGGGCAGCGTTGACCGGCCGGCCTTTGCGGATGGGCAATTCGTAAACAGTGGACACAGTGCAGCGTTGCGGACGCTCCAGGGTGGAGACGGCGGGATGGGGCAAGGGGCCGGTGCCGGGAACATTCCCCGGCCGATGCTCGTATGTTGCCAGTGATGCAGCCGGTGATCGAACTCGACGGCCTGGAGGTCCGCTTTGGACCGCGCGTGATTCTGAAGCGTCTGAGCGGGAAGCTGGGAGGGCGCGCCATCGGGTTGCTGGGGCCCAACGGGGCGGGCAAGAGCACGCTCATCAACACACTGCTCGGCTTTCTTCCGCCCAGCGCCGGAACGGCGCGCATCTTCGGGCACGACATCCGCGCCGCCGCCAGAGAGGTCCGCGCGCTCACCGGCTTCATGCCCGAAAACGACTCCTTCATCGCCAACATGAGCGGGGTGCGCTTCGTCCGGCTGATGGCCGAGCTTGCGGGACTGCCGCCCGCGCGGGCGCTTGAACGCGCGCACGAGTCCTTCGTCCACGTGGGCCTGGGCGAGGCGCGCTACCGCAGCCTGGGTACGTACTCGCAGGGGATGAAACAATTGGCCAAGCTGGCGCAGGCCGTGGCCCATGGGCCGAAGCTGCTGTTTCTCGACGAGCCGGCCAACGGCCTCGACCCGCCGGCGCGGCTGCGCATGTTGGAGCTGATCCGCGAGATCCGCGACCGCGGGCGGATCCATCTGATCATCTCCTCGCACCTGCTGCGCGACGTCGAGGAGTGCTGCGACGAGGCGCTCATCCTGCGCGAGGGGGCGATCGCGGCCTATTGCGACATCGAGCAGGAGCGGCGCGCCAACCGCAAGTTTCTCGAACTTGAGACGCGCGGCGGCGGCGAGGCGTTCGCCGCGGCCCTCGAATCGCTGGGGTGCGAAACGGCCCCCGGCGGAGGCGGCCGCCTGAAAGTGGTCCTGCCCGAGGGCGTCGAGGTCCGGGACCTGTACCGGCTTGCGGCCGGGCGGAACGTGCAGCTCCGGCGGCTCCAGTTCAAGCGGGATTCGCTCGAGGACATCTTTCTCAAAGCGATGGGTGTCAATGGCGCGCGGGAGGCCGCTCATGCCCGTTTACAGTAACAGTTACCGGGGCTACGATGGCCCGCTTACCCCCTCCTGGCGGCGCTTTCTGGTCCCGGCGCGCTTCGCCTTCGGGGACTTGAACCGCTCGCGCTTCCTTACCCTGTTCTTCGCCGCCAGCATGGTCCTGCCGCTGGTTTTCGCGGCCATCATCTGGTTCAACCACAACCTCAGCGCGCTCACGCTGCTCGATCTCAAGGCCGGGCGGCTCATCCGGATCGACGTGCGGTTCTTTCAACATTTCCTGGGCGTGCAGTCGATGCTGGCCTTCTTCTGGACGGCCTTTATCGGCCCGTCGATGGTGGCGCCGGACCTGGCCAACAACGCGCTCCCCCTGTATCTGGCGCGCCTTTACTCGCGCAAGGAGTATGTTCTGAGTAAGTTGACCGTGCTACTTACTCTGCTGAGCCTGGTCACCTGGGTTCCCGCGCTGCTGCTGTTCGCTCTTCAGGCCTGCCTCGAAGGCCATGGCTGGGCGGGCGCGAATCTGCGCATCGTGTATGGCGCGGTGTTCGGGTCCTGGGTCTACATCCTGGTGCTGTCCCTGCTCGCGCTGGCGCTTTCGGCGTGGGTGAAGTGGAAGCCGGTGGCGGGTGCGCTGCTGTTCGGCGTCTTCTTCGTGGCGGCGGCGTTCGGCGCGGCCATCAACAACACGCTGAACACCAGGTGGGGGCACCTCATCAATCTTACGCACCTGATCGGCACGCTGTGGAACTCGTTGTTCGAGGAGCCCGCGCGGCGCGGACCCGGCGGGGCGTTCTTCCGCGTCCGCGCCGGCGAGGAGATCCCTGAGTGGAGCGCGGCGCTGATGCTGG
>CAKZVG010000365.1 GCA_937921835.1 uncultured Bryobacteraceae bacterium
GTCGCCGCCGATGATCAGCGGTAGCCAGCGCGCGCCCGCGGCCCTGAGGCCGGGCGCCACGATGGCGCGGTAGACGGGGACGATGAATTCGCGGAAGACGCGCGGCGAGGACAACCTGGGCGTGGCGCGGGAGTCGAACACGATGGGTTCGACGCCGCGGGCGGCAAAGGCGGCGCCGAAGCATACGGTCACGCGCGCGGCGAACTCGAGCAGGCGCCGGAGGAAGGGCGGGTCTTCGATGCAGGTGATCAGCAGCGTCTCGGCTCCCACCAGTTCGGAGGCCAGCGAAAAGGGGCCGGTCAGCGCGCCGCGGACGATCGTCTCCTTGCCCACCTCGTTGTGCAGGCGCGCCGCGGTGGCGACGAACAGCGGCATGCGGCCGTCCCGTTCGGGGTCCGGCAGGCCCAGCCGGTCCAGGTCCGAAGCCCGCGCGAGCAGCGGCGCGGCGATGGCGGGGACGTGGTTGGAGTCCTCGAACCAGACCACGCGGCAGCCCAGCGCCTCGGCCTCCACATTGTAGACGTCGATGCCCACGGTCAGCATGTCGGGGGAGTAGGTTTCGAGCTCGGCGAGCAGCGCGGCGTGCAGCAGTTCCGCGTTGCGGCACACCTCCGAGGGCGGGCGCTCAACGAGCCGGGCCTTGTGCTCGTAAATGGCCGGCACGAACGGAATGCGGTCCGGCTTGCGGAGCGCGTAGGTGGTTTCGACCCGCTGCCGGCGTGTCATCCCTATAATGTAAACACACTCATGCGACGCGTACTGATCCTTGGCGCCAAGGGCATGCTCGGCGGCCAGTTGCGGAAGCTGTACCCGGAGGGGACCGCCTGGGACCGGGAGGAAATCGACGCCACGGATTTCGCCGCGCTCGGGCGCGCGATTCTGGCGCTCCGGCCCGCTCCCGAGGCGATGATCAACTGCATCGCCTTTAACGACGTCGACGGCGCCGAGGACAACCCGGGCGGGGCGTTCCTGTTGAACGCCGAAGTGCCCGGGGAACTGGCCCGGCTGGCGGCCGGCATGGGCATTCCGCTGGTGCACTACAGCACCAACTACGTTTTCGACGGCGAGCGGGGCGAGTACGACGAAACCGGCCGGCCGGCGCCGCTGTCGGTCTACGGGCGCTCGAAGCTCGGCGGCGAAGAGCGGGTGCTGGCGGCGGGCGGCGAAGGGTACGTGGTTCGCACGGCGGTGCTCTTCGGTCCCCAGGGCGCGAGCAGCCTGTCCAAGCGGAGCTTCGTTGAGCTGATGCTCGGACTGGCCGCAACCCGCGACAGGATTGAAGCGGTGGCAGACGAAATCAACAGCGTGACCTACGCGCCGGACCTGGCGGCGGCCACGGCCCGCCTGCTGGAGGCGCGGCCAGGGGCGGGCATTTATCACCTCTCGAACGGCGGCGAGGCGAGCTGGTGCGATTTCGCGCGCGAGATCTTCCGCTTCAGCGGAAAGGCCGTGGAGGTCGTGCCGGTGGCCGCCTCCCGTTTCCCGCGCAAGGCGGCGCGCCCGAGGCGGGCCGTGCTGCGCAACACCCGCCTGCCGCATCTGCGCGAGTGGAGAGACGCGCTGGCCGAGTATCTGGCGGCGCCGGCGTCCTTCGCGTAAGATTGGATGGAGGTTCGAACATGCCCGGGCGGAAACTCAACGTCGCCATCGTGGGACTCGGCTTCGGCAAGGAGTTCATCCCCATCTACCAGCGCCATCCCGCCGCTCACATGTTCGCCATCTGCCAGCGCAGCAAAGCCAAGCTGGACGAGGTGGGGGACCAATTCGGCGTCGCCATGCGCTATACCCGCTTCGAGGACCTGATCGCGGACCCGGAAGTCGACGCGGTGCACATCAACACGCCCATCCACCTGCACGCGCCGCAGAGCGTGGCGGCGGCGCGCGAGCCGGGCAGGAACTACATGATGATGGAAACCGCCATCTACACGCGCGAGTTCCTGTTCATCCGCGAGATGCTCGAAAGCGGCAAGCTGGGGCGGGTCCAATTCATGCGCGGCTGCCACCAGCAGGAGATGGCGGGCTGGCCGGGCTATTGGGAAGGACTGCCGCCCATGCACTACGCCACGCACGCCGTCAGCCCTTGTCTGGCGCTGGTGCGCGGGGAAGCGGACCGTGTGGCCTGTTTCGGTTCGGGGCGGATCGCGGAGAACCTGGCGTCGAAGTACGTTTCGCCGTTCGCGGTCGAGAGCGCGCTCTTCAAGGTGCGGGGACAGGACCTGGCTTTCGAGGTGACGCGCTCGCTGTTCGAGACCGCGCGCCAGTATATCGAGAGCTTCGACGTCTATGGCGACAAGGCGTCGTTTGAGTGGTCGCTGATCGAAGGCGAGGAGCCGGTGGTGCACGTGGGCGAGAAGCCGCGGCGCGTGCCGGCGCCCGATTTCGCTCACGTGCTGCCGGCCGAAATCCGAAGTTTCACGACCAAGGGCGTTTACGACGATCAGCACGCCCACCTGTCCTTCATTCAGGGCGGCGGGCATGGCGGCTCGCATCCCCATCTGGTGCACGAATTCGTGTCCAGCGCCGTCGAGGGGCGCGCGTGCTTCCCGGACGTGCAGCAATCGGTGAACTGGACCTGCGCGGGGATCTGCGCGCACGAATCCGCCATGCGCGGCGGCGAGATCGTGAAACTGCCGGTGTTCGCGTGAGACGCGGGGACGCGCGCATATGAAGCCAGAGGCGGCGAAACTGGAGATCGGCCGGCGGACGCTGGACGGCGGCGTGGCGGTGGTGTCGCTGGCCGGGCGGGTAATGCTCGGCGAGGAGAGCGCGCGCATCGAGTCGGTGACGGCGGAACTACTTGGGGACGGCGTGCGTAAGATTGTGTTCGACATGAGCGGAGTGACGCACATCGACTCGACCGGCATCGGGCGCTTCATCGCCAGCTTCAACCAGGTGATGCGGGCCGGCGGCCGGATGTCGATGGCGGGCGCCTCGGGACTGGTGCGCGACGGCTTCCGCGTGACCCGCCTGGACACCGTCTTCAAGTTCTTCCCGGACACCGATTCGGCCGCGGCGGCGATGAGGTAGCGGCGCGGGATTGGCGAACGCGCTTGCTGCGCCGGCAGCCCGGTGACGCCCCGGGGCGTTTCCGGCATCGCTGCAAGCGCATTCACAAAAAAAACGCGGCCTGGCTCCTGATTTGTAAGCTGAAGCTACCGTTGAACTTGCACAACGGCGTCCGGTGCGCGGGCAGGGCGCGCCGGCCAGCCGCACTCCTAGAATGAGGGCAGAAGCCGGAGATCCGCGGAGCAGCCACTGCGCGGGTCTCCAAGACGCGCGAACCCGGCCGGCTTTTGACCTCAGGAGGACTTGCGGCCGGCCGGGCCACCCAATTCCCTGGAGGCAACGCCCTATGTTCCGACTCCGTCATTGGTCCGCCGCCGCGAAGCTAGCCTGCGGGCTCACCGCCGCGCTCAGCGCGGCGCCGCCGCTGACCACGATTCAAGAGATCCTGTACAAAGCCGACGGCACGCGATTCAACGGAATCGCGGTGATCCAGTGGAACAGCTTCCAGGCTTCCGACACTTCGAGCATCGCCACTCACAACGTGACGGTGCGCATCGTGGATGGGATCCTGCGGGTGCGGCTGGTGCCAACCACCACGGCGTCGCCGGGCGCGCGCTACCTGGTGCGGTACAACAGCGACGGGAAGATCCAGTTCACCGAGGTATGGAACGTTCCGCCAAGCACGGCGCCGCTGCGGCTGGCCGACGTCCGGGTGTCGAGTTCGCCGGTGGCGCCGGTTCCCGACACCACGGTGGAGATCGCGGACGTGAACGGACTGGAGAGCGCACTGGCCGCGCGTCCGGAGAAAGGGCCAGGCTACATGCCATCGCGAGCGGCCGTGATCAGCGCCACGGGCCAGCTTGAGGGGGCCATGGGCGACAGCACGGATTGCGTCCGGGCGGATGGTTCGGTAGGCCCGTGCGGCGGGGGCGTGGCGTTCACCGGAGCGTTCGTGGACGGTGAGGAGCCGGCCGGGGCGGTGAACGGCGTCAACGCGACCTTCACCCTGGCGCATACCCCGGCGCCCGCTTCCAGCCTGGCTCTGTACCGCAACGGCGTGCTCCAGAAACAAGGGCTGGACTACACCCTCACCGGGGCTACAGTGGTCTTCGAGCCGGTTTCAATTCCGCAGTCCCAAGACATCCTTCAGGCCAGCTACCGCATCTCCG
>CAKZVG010000366.1 GCA_937921835.1 uncultured Bryobacteraceae bacterium
GCGCGGTCAAGGCCATCGAGGTGGTCAAGACGCGCCTGGGCGAGTTCGACGCCTCCGGGCGCCGCAAGCCGATTCCCACCGAGGAGATCGTGCGGCTGGATTGCGACAGTGTGATCCTGGCGGTGGGCGAGACGGTGGACCTTGATTTTGCCCGCGCCTCGGGCTTGAAGATCCGCGAGAACGGCACCATCGAAGTGGACCGTTACACGCTTGAAACCAGCCGCCCGCGCTTTTTCGCCGGCGGCGACGCCATCACCGGCGCCTCCAACGTTTCCAATGCCATGGGCATCGGCAAGAAGGCGGCGCGCATGATCGACCAGCAGCTCATGGGCGAGCAGCGCATCGACCGCGTGATGCTGGAGTTCGAGTACTCGGACGAGCCGCCGGAGAAACCCAGCCCGGCGCGGCGTCACGTGGTGAAGGACGTCCCACCCGCCGAGCGCGTCAACAACTGGGCGGAAGCCGTCACCGGCCTGACCGCGGAAGAGGCGTTCGAGGAAGCCTGCCGCTGCCTGCGGTGCGACATCCGGGACGCGCATTGAGGGACCAGGCTGGAAGGAGAGATTGCTTTGCCGCATAGAAAGACATCCATTCGCATCGACGGTGAGCTGGTGAGCGCCTCCGACGGGCAGACGATCCTCGAGGCGGCGCGCGCGGCCGGCAAGTTCATCCCGGCGCTGTGCTATCTGAAGGGGCTCTCCGCCACCGGCGCCTGCCGGGTGTGCATCGTCGAGGTATCCGGCGTGAACCGCCTGCTGCCCGCCTGCACCACGCCGGTGCAGGAGGGCATGTCGGTCACCACCAACTCGCCCAAGCTTCAGAAATACCGCCGCATCGCGATCGAACTGCTGCTGAGCGAACGGAACCACTACTGCTCGGTGTGCGTCTCCAACGGGCACTGCGAGTTGCAGTCGATGGCGAAGTCCCTGGGCGTGACGCACTCCCGCTACGCCTACGGCTATCCCAAACTGCCGGTGGACGTCACGCACGAGCGCTTCGTGCTGGACCACAACCGCTGCATCCTCTGCACCCGCTGCGTGCGGGCGTGCGCCGAGGTGGAAGGCGCGCACGTCTGGGACGTGGGCTTACGCGGCATCCGCTCCCGCATCACCAGCGAGTTGAACCGTCCCTGGGGCGAATCGCGCGGCTGCACGAGCTGCGGCAAGTGCGTGCAGGCCTGTCCCACCGGCGCGCTGGCCGAAAAGGGCTGGGGGGTGGAGGAAATGGTGAAACGCGACGACAACATCGGACGCCTGGCCCTCCGGCACGGAGGGCGGCGATGAGCAAAGCGAGAGTCGCGACGGTGTGGCTGGATGGCTGCTCCGGCTGCCACATGTCGCTGCTGGACATCGACGAGGCCATCGCGGCGCTGGCGGCCAGGGCCGACATCGTCTTCGGCCCGCTGGTGGACGCGCAGGAGTTTCCCAAGGATGTCGACGTTACGCTGGTCGAGGGCGCCGTCTCCAGCCAGGACGACCTGAAGCAGATCCAGACCATCCGCAAGAACAGCAAGCTGGTGGTGGCGCTCGGCGACTGCGCGGTGAACGGCAACGTTCCGGCCATGCGCAACACGATTCCGGTGAAGAAGCTGCTGGAGGGAATCTACCTCGCGGGCACGCAGGGCGAGCGCGGCATCCCCAACGAGGGCGTGCCGCAGTTGCTGCGCAACGCCGTGCCGGTTCACGAGGCGGTCAAGGTGGACTTGCACGTGCCCGGCTGCCCGCCGCCGGCCGACGCCATCCTGTACGTGCTCACCGAACTCGTGGAGGGCCGCAAGCCCGACTTGGCGGGCAAGGTGAGATTCGGCTGAGGGGAGGAGAACGAGCGTGTCCAGGAAACTCACCATCCATCACGTAACCCGCATCGAGGGCCACGCCAGGATCACGATCCACCTGAACGAGGAGGGGCGGGTGGCGCGGACGCACTTTCACGTCACCCAGGTGCGCGGCTTCGAGAAATTCACCGAGGGCCGGCCCTATTACGAGATGCCGTCCATCACCGCGCGCATCTGCGGCATCTGTCCCATCAGCCATCTACTGGCCTCGGTGAAGGCGTGCGACGACATCATGGCGGTGCGCATTCCGGACACCGCCTTCAAGCTGCGCGAACTCATCCACTGCGGCCAGTTCGTGCAGAGCCACGCGCTCAGCTTCTTCCACCTCTCGGCGCCCGACCTCCTGCTGGGCATGGATTACGAGCCGGCGCGGCGCAACGTCCTCGGGCTGCTGGCGGAACATCCCGACATCGCGCGCGACGGCATCGCGCTGCGCAAGTTCGGACAGCAGATCATCGAGCGGCTGGCCCGGGAGCGCATCCATCCGTCGTGGCTGGTGCCGGGCGGCGTCAACGAACCGCTGAGCGCCGCGGCGCGCGACCAGATCCTGCTCGAACTGCCGCGGGCCAAGGCCATTGTGCGGCGGGCGTTCTCGATTCTGAAGCCCGCGCTGGACAGGTTCGGGGAGGAGATCGAGCACTTCGGCAACACCCCGACCATGTACGCGGGGCTGGTGGATGCCGCGGGCAACCTCCAGTTCTACGACGGCGGGTTGCGCTTCCTCAACCCGGACGGATCGGTCGCGGCGGACCCGGTGCGCGCGCGCGACTACGCCCGGCACATCGGCGAATCGGCCGTGCCCGTCTCGTATCTCAAAGCGCCTTACTACAAGCCGCTCGGCTACCCCAGCGGCGTTTACCGTGTGGGACCGCTGGCGCGCCTCAACGTGTGCGGCCAGACCGGCACGCCCGAGGCCGACGCGGAACTGGCCGAGCTCCGGCAGCGCTTCGGCCGCGTGGCGCACAGCGCGTTTCTGTACCACTACGCCCGGCTTATCGAGAGCCTGCACGCCATCGAGAAGATCGAGGCGCTGCTGGCGGATCCGGAGATCCTCGAAACGCACGTCCGCGCCCGGGCGGCAGTGAACGCTTTGGAAGGCGTGGGCATGATCGAGGCGCCGCGCGGCACGCTCATCCATCACTACAAAGTAAGCGAGTCCGGCGCCATCGTCCGGGTGAATCTGATCGTCGCCACCGGCCACAACAACTTGGCCATCGGCCGCAGCGTGGAGCAGGTGGCGCGCCACTTCGTCAACGGCAACCAGCTTCAGGAGGGCATGCTCAACCGCGTCTCGGCGGTCGTGCGCGCCTACGATCCATGCCTGAGCTGCTCGACGCACGCTCTCGGGCAGGCGCCGCTGCGGGTGGAACTGATCGGCCCGGACGGCGCCCTGCTGGACGAAGCCCGCAACTGAACGGCAAAGCCGGGGCCGCGCCGCCGGCCGCCTTCCGGAGTGCGCCTCCCGGCGCCGCGGCGTCTGCCGTGCGCCTCGTTGATGCCCGGCCTCCCGATGTGTTTCCCTTGATGTGAGGATGGACCGGATGACAAAGAAACTCGCACTGCTGGCCGCGCTCGCCGCGGCCGCCGCCTTCGCCCAGGGCCGCAAACCGGACGGGCCGCAGCCGCCGGTGGTGGATCCGGGAGGAGCGGGCAGAGCGCCCTCGGACGCCGTGGTGCTGTTCGGCGGAGCGGACGTCTCCGGCTGGGAGACGCGCGACGGAGCACCCTCCAAGTGTGAAGCCTCCGGGGGCGAGATGGTTTGCCGCACCGGCGCGGGCCACGTGTATACGAAAGAGCGTTTCCGCAACGCGCAGCTTCACGTCGAGTTCAACGTTCCGCTGATGGCGGATCAGAGCGGGCAGCGGCGCGGCAACAGCGGCGCGTATCTGCTCGGCCGCTACGAGATCCAGATTCTCGATTCCTGGGAGAATCCGACCTACGCCGATGGCGCCTGCGGCGCGCTCTACGGGCAGTCCGCGCCGCTGGTGAACGCCAGCCGCAAGCCGGGCGAGTGGCAGAGCTTCGACATCGTATTCCACGCCCCGAAGTGCGCGGCGGACGGGAGCGTGGCCACTCCCGGCCGCCTCACGCTGTTTCACAACGGCGTACTGGTGCAGGACAATGTGCCGGTCAGCGCCAAGCGCGGCTGCGTCGAGGAAGGGCCGCTCATGCTTCAGGACCACAGCGGTTTCAAGAACCCGCCCAAAACCGAGATGCGGTTCCGCAACATCTGGCTGCGTCGGCTGCCGGATTAGCGCGGGCGGGCGCGCTGGACGCCGCGCTCTTCCCGGCGCTTCTGACGTTCGGCCTGCGCGGCCTCAGCTTGCCTGCGCCCGGTCTCCGGGATGCGCGCGTAGTCGGGCGTGGACATGCCGGGCACGCGCAACGGCGCGGGGCGGTCCGCGCGCCAGGCGGCGATGCGCTGGCGGAACTCGGCCACGCGCTCGCGCTGGCGCGGATCGCGGGCGAGGTTGCGCTCCTCGGCGGGGTCGTTTCGCAGGTCGTAAAGCTCGATGTCCTCGCCGCTGCCGTCCAGGCTGTTGTCGATGAGCTTGTAATCGCCCTGGAGCAGCATGCCGGAGCGAAGCTGCGAAAAGCAGCGGTCCTTCCAGCGCGGGTCCTTGCCGCGCGCCAGATTCAGGAAGCTCGCGCCCTGCGCGCCCTCGGGAACCGGCAGGCCGGCGGTTTCGAGGATCGACGGCAGCAGATCAACGTTCTCAACCACCTTGTCCACCACCCGCCCGCCGTTCTCCGGCGCGCCCTTGGGACCGCGCCACAGCAGCGGCACGCGCGCCGAGCCGTCGTACTGAATTCCCTTGAACCAGCGCCCGCGCTCGCCCAGCATGTTGCCGTGATCGGCGGTGAACAGCACCAGCGTGTCCTGCGCCATGCCGAGCCGGTCGAGTTCCCCGAGCAGGCGTCCCACCTGCGCGTCCACATGATGGACGGCGCCGTAGTACTTCGACCGCATCACCCGCACCATGCGCTCGTCGTCCACGTAGTGCCGCCGCGACTGGCCGGTCTGCCGGGCGCGCATCTCGCGCGCGTTCGCCGGCAGCTTGGGCATGGGAATGTTGGCGCGGTCGTACTTGCTGAAGTACGGCTCGGGCTCCACCGAAGGCGAGTGCGGCTTGAGATAGCTGGTGAAGAGGAACCAGGGCTGCGCCGAGTTCTTCCGCGCGCGCAGGTAGTCGATCGAGCGGTCGGTGATCCACACGGTCTCGAAGTCGGCGGCCGGGTACTTGAACAGCCCGACGTCCCTCCCAAGCGGATCGTCCGGCCAGGGGCAGGTGCCTTCGACGATCGGCCATTTGGCGGGCGAGCCGTGCTTCTTGCGCAGGTACTCGTTGTAGCCGAGCTGCGGGGTGGGGCCTTCGGAGCTGAACGTCCAGAACTGGTCGAAGCCGAACGAGTACTCGCGCGGCGCGTAGTGCAGCTTGCCGGAGATCGCGGTGTGGTAGCCGTAGTGCTTCAGGATCGAGGGCAGGAAGATCTCGCCCGGGCGCGCCGGGACGGCGTTGGTCTCCACGCCGTGGACGTGGGCGTAGCGCCCGGTGAAGGCGCTGGCGCGGGCGGGGGAGCATACCGGCGAGACGGTGTAGGCGCGCGCGAAACGCACCCCTTGCGCGGCCAGCCGGTCCAGATTGGGCGTTTCCACCACGGGGTGCTTCTCGCAGCCCATGACGTCCCAGCGCATTTCGTCCACCATGATGAAGAGGATGTTGGGGCGCCTGGGCGCGGCGGCGAGCGAAGCGCCGGCGGTGAGCGCGGCGGAGAATTCGCGGCGGGTGAGAGTGTGGCTCATGGAGTTGTTCCTTCGTTGAGGTAAAGTTTGAGATTGGCCGTCGAGGAGCCGATGCAGGCGATCTCGGGCCGGGAATCGCCATTGAAATCGGCGACTTCGCAAGAGGCGGCCGCCACCTCGTTGTCGAGCACGTGGCGCGTCCAGCGCTCGCCTTGCGCGCCGCCGGCGGAATAGATGTAGGCGTGGTGGCCTTTGCCGCGGAAGCCGGCCACGATTTCGTCGCGCCCGTCGCCATTGAGGTCCGCGGTATGCACCGTATGGCCATCCACGTAGGAATCGTCGATGACCTGCCGCCGCCAGACGCCCTGATCCTCGCGGTAAACCACGAGCTGGTTTCCGTGCCACGGCTCGATGGAGCACAGAAACCGCCGCCCGCCGAGGTGCCCGACGGTGATCTCGCTGGCGCCGCTCCTGGGCCACGGCGCCGGGTCGCCTTTGGCGAGTTCGGTGCGCGTCCACTTGCCGCCCGAGAACTTGTAAAGGTGAATGCCCACGAAACTCGCGGTGAGGATTTCGTCGCGCCCGTCGCCGTCCCA
>CAKZVG010000367.1 GCA_937921835.1 uncultured Bryobacteraceae bacterium
CCAGAACGCGGTGAAGGCGTAGAGTATTCATCACCGCGTTGGAGGCTTCGGTGCGCGCGGCCGGAAACTGCATTTGGAAACGTTGAAAGCTGACGCCGGCGCCGAGGCTGACGCCGGGGGCAAGTTCGATGGTGAGAGCCGGCTCGAAGGCCTGGCGGGTGCGGTAAGCGCCGGGCGCTTCGGGGTGCGCTTCGAGAGCGGCCAGGGTGGCGGCGTTCCACTGCTGGTGGAAGCTGGCGAAGTCGAAGCTGAGGCGCAGGCGCTCGGTGAACAGCGAGAGGCGTTCGAAGTAGGCGCGCACGCCGGCGTAGCGCTCCATGAGCTCGTCGCCGTCGCTGACAAGGCCCGCGCCGAGCCGGGTCGCGCCGCTGGTGACGGTGGCGTCGGCGGCCGCCGTCCAGCCCTGGCGGGAGTGGTAGGCGAGCTTGGGCAGGGAGAGGTCGAAGCCGCTTCCCCAGCGCTGGATTTCAAAAACCACTTTCACGGTTTCGGGCTGGCTGCCGCGGGTGAGTTTCTGGCGCACGGTGTGCACGCGCAGTTCCTTGCGCAGGCGCGCGGTGAGGCCGTCGAGCAGGTCCTGGTTGAGATTTTCGCCCACCAGGCGCCGGATCTCCTCCTTGAGAGACGCGCTGAGGCGGTATTTGTGTTCCGGCTTGATCTCGACGCTTTCGACGCGGTAGCGCGAGTTGACGTTGGGACCGGATTCCTGCGCGGCGAGCGGGGCAGGGCCGGCGAGCAGCAGCAAAGCGGCAATCCATCGCATACGCGAATACAAGGGCAATTCGCCTGCCAGGGGCAAGGGCCGGGTTTTCCAGGGTAAAGGGGGGCGGCGGGTGTGAATCGTGGTCACAGCCGAGGCGCCGGGGGGACGGCGCACCCCGTCAGAGCATGTCCACGGGCTGCTTTTCCGACGCCTCCACGCGGAACGGCCCCTCGCCCGCTTCCTCCAGCCGCAGCGCGGCCGAAAGCGGCGCCAGCGTGAGTTGCGGGCGGTAAGGGAGAGATGCCACCAGGCGGCCTCCGGCGAAGATGTTGTAGGCGCGGATGGGTTCGGCGCCGGCGTAGCCGGAGTTCCAGCTCACCAGGATGCGTTCGCCGCTGATCTCGGTCTTCACTCCGCTGGGATGGGCGAAGGCGCGGCGCTCCTGGAAGTAATTGGTGTTGGCTCCGTGCAGGTCCGCGACGGTGTCCTCAATGGCGCGCCGCTCGCGTTCGGAGGCCGGGTCCATGAGCGCGGCCGTGAGGTTGGCGGCGAGCTGATCACGGGAGGGGTCGTCACGGTCGATCCGGCCGATGCCGGCGATGAGCACGCTGACGCCGGGGACGCCGAGCGGGTAGCGGACGATATCGGCCGGCTCGGCGGCCCCCGGACGGCCAACTGTGAGCACCACGTCGCCAGGACGGTTCGAGAAGCGCGGATCCTTGCCGTAGAAGACGCCGTCGGCGAAGGCCTTCATGGCGATGACGCCGAGCCCGCGGGCGCGAGCGAGCGGGAGGACGTTGTACTGGTGGGAGGAGTACCTGCGGTCGTTGGCGTTGAGCGCAACCAGGAGGGTGTCGATGATGTTGTGCTCGTCGCGCTGGAGCGCGTTCATCAGCACGGGCGAGCTCAGGTGGCCGGTGATGCCGATGTGGCGGATCCAGTGGCGGCGTTCGGGATTGAGGCCGGTGAAATTGGTGCCGTCGCGGAAGTCGAGCAGGCCGGCCAGGGCGCCTATGCGGTCGCGGTTGCGCAGGTGGAAGCGGTCGTCCATGCCCTCATAGATCTGCTCCACCTGGGCCAGGGTGGTGAGATTGTGAATCTGGATGGAGTCCAGGTAGGCGCCGTCGGGGATCCATCCGTTGCCGTCGCCGAACAGCACCGTGAGCGAGCGCTTCAGTTCGCTGACAGCGTTGGCGGCGCTGGGACGGGCGCGTTCGAAGGCGAAGCGCTGGCCGGTCTTGGTGGCAATGAATAGATGCTCTCGCAGGGCGGCGTTGTAGTCCGGGTCGGCGGGGGTCACATGGAGGCGGGCGAAGGCTTGGCCGTAGTTGGCCTGGCTGGGACCGTAGGCGTTGGCGGTGTCCAGGTAATTGACGCCCAGTTCGACCGCGCGGACGATGATGTCGGCGGGGTCCAGACCCGGTCCGGTCCACTGGAGCGTGGCCTGTCCGCCGAGCCCCAGCGGGACCACCCAGCGGCCGGTGCGGCCGAGGGTGCGGTGGGTGAGGTTGAACTGGGGTGTTTGCGCGCGAGCGCCGCCGGCCAGGGCGGCGGTTCCAAGCGCGGAAAGAATGGCGCGGCGGGAAAGCATACTGGACCTCCAAGCAGATTATATCGGTTTGGAGTGGCGGGAACAGGCATGGGCGGCCTCCCTGTACACAAGAGGCCGCACACCTGTTTCCAGGCAGTCGGAGGCCAGCCCGGAGTGCCGGGAGCGCGGTGCAGGCGCCCCAGGAGGACTTTGCTTTTGCCCGTATAGTGCGCTGACGCCGCCGGAATTCTCACTTGGCGTGCGCGCCGCCCGTCACGGGGGAATCAGAATTCCAGGCGCAGCGCCACCTGGCCCTGGCGCGGGGCGTTCGCCTGGCCGCTGACGCGGCCGAAGTTGGCGTTGCTCACGTTGGCTGCGGGCGCGGAGAAGACCACCCGGTTGAAGGCGTTGAAGAACTCGGCGCGGAACGTCAGCACGAGGTTCTCCTTGAGAGGAGTCCGCTTGATGGCGCCGAAACTTTCGTTATATAGGGCGGGTGCGCGCAGGTCGGTGTAGGCCCGCGCCGCGGTGCCGAAGCGCAACGGAGCGGGTACGGCGAAGGCCGCCGGGTTGATGTAGCGGTCGACGTTGGGATCGAAGCGGTCCCAGGAAAGCTTGCGTTGCGCGCCCGGCACGGCGTCCGGCCGGAGCAGGGCGTTAAACAGCGGCAGGGTATTGTTGGCGCTGAGCGCGATGGGTTTCCCAACCGAGTACTGCTGGATGCCGGTGACGCTCCAGCCGCCCGCGATCCGGGCCGCCACGCCAGAGCTCAGCCAGCGCTTGCCGCGTCCGAAGGGCAGCTCATAGATGTAACTGACGTTGACGATGTGCGGCACGTCGTTGGTGCTGATGGCCTTCTCGAGGGCGCGGTTGTAGAAGGTCTGCCCGCCGGGACCGCCCCCCGCCTGCACGTCGCCGTCCGAGATGGTCTTGGCCCAGGTGTAATTGGCCAGCAGGGTCAGCCCGCGCGTGAAGCGCTTCTCGGCCTCCAACTGCAACGCATGGTAAGTGGAGTTGCCGTTGGGATTGGAGCGGTTGTTGATGGTGTTGTACTGCGGGTAGGGGCGCAGCGACTGCGCCACCGTGCCGCGGAAGCCGGAATAGGGCGAGGCGATGCCGGCCGCAACCGCTTCCGGAGAATCGAAGGGACGCGTCAGCAGCGCGCCCAGGCTCGACAACGTGATCGACCCGTCCGCCGCGATGTCGTACCCGA
>CAKZVG010000368.1 GCA_937921835.1 uncultured Bryobacteraceae bacterium
GGTGGACATGACCCGCATCGCCAGGATCCGGGACCGCCAGAAGGAGGAGTTCAAGGCGCGTTACGGCTTCTCCCTCACCTACCTGCCCTTCGTCGCGCGCGCCTGCGCCGAGGCGCTGCGGGCGTACCCGCTGCTGAACGCCTCGATCGAAGGGACCAATATCGTCTACCACAACGAAATCAACATCGGCATCGCAGTGGCGCTCGAAGGCGGCTTCGGGCTGATCGTGCCGGTGATCCGCCAGGCCGACGAAAAGAACGTGGTCGGTCTCCAGCGCGCCATCGTGGATCTTTCGACGCGCGCCCGGTCCAAGCAATTGAAACCCGACGAGGTGCAGGGCGGCACGTTCTCGATCACCAACTTCGGCAGTTTCGGCAGCCTGTTCGCCACCCCGGTGATCAACCAGCCGCAGGTGGCGATCCTGGGCGTGGGCGCGGTGGAGAAGATTCCGGTGGTCACCGAGGACGACGCCATCGCCATCCGCTCGGTGTCGATGCTCGGCCTCACCTTCGATCACCGCCTGGTGGATGGCGCCCTCGCCGACCTGTTCTGCCAGAAGGTAAAAGCGGTGCTGGAGAACTGGTCCGAAGAAGTGTTATGACGCCGCGTGCGCGGCCAAACCGCGCAGCACCGTTTCCATGTACTCGCGCGCGCGCCGGGCGAGTGCGTCCACGCCTTCGGGCGTGGCCGGCCTCGGCACCAGCGGTTCGAAGATATTCTCGAACGCCAGCGGCATGGTGAGACCCGTGCGCATCACCGGCAGGAAGAGCTGGTAGTGGTCGATCTCGCCGAAGCCCGGGCCGCAGTCCTCGTCCCGGGGCGTGTTGCGGTGGTCCTTGATGCAGAAGGCGCGCACGTCCGGCCAGCACTTCTGAATATCGGCGATGGGATCCTGGTTCTCGTAGTCGAGGACGTTGCCCGCGTCGTAGCAGACCCGGACTCCCTCGTCGCCCACCTCGCGCACGATGCGCGCGCAGTCCTCGCCGGTGGCCGAATTGCCGCCGTGCTGCTTGATGAGCACCATGACGCCCGCGGCGCGCGCCAGCGGTCCGGCGTGCTTTAGAGTCTCGATTACGCGGCCGTATTCGCCCGGGCTGGTCTTGCCGAAGGTGAGCACGTAAGGGATGCCGGCGGCGGCGGCTTGCTCGATGCGGTGGGCGTGAGCGCGCGGGGCGCCGCCGGCTTCAAGATGCACGGTCGAGAACATCATCACCGGTTCGAGTCCCGCCTCGCGCGTGCGGCGCGCCACCCTGGCGGCTTCCGCCGCCGGCGCCTCGACGTCGAGAACGGGGACGGTCCGGCCGCCGGGCGTGGTGTGCGAGGTTCCCCAGGCGGCGTAGCGGTAGCCGGCCTTGCGGATGCCCTCAAGCGCCCGTTCGAAGGGAAACGGCCGGTAGGGCAGCGTCATGCAGGCCAACTGAAAAACCGTGGGCGCTCCTTTGGACGGCGCGGCCAAAGCCGCGGCCGGCGCCCGAAGCAGCGCGCGCCGCGTGAGATGCGCTTCCGGCCGGTTCATCGCAACCTCGCTCCTTGCTCATCGAGGACCGCGCGCGCATGCCGCGCCACGTGCCCGCGCAGATCGCGCGCGTACTCCTCGAGGATCCCGCGCCCCAATCCCTCGTAGTCGCCGCAGCGGTACAAGGCCCGCGCCAGGCTCAATTCGCGCAGCGAGAGGCCGCGGGTGTGGGTTTCGTTGACGTTCAGCCCCGACATGCGCGCCGCGGTCCGGACGTCGTGGATCGCGTGGCCCGCGATGCCTTCCTTCTTGAGAATCGCCGCCAGCACCGGAGCCGCGCGCGGGTCGCCGATCGATTCGAGCGCCAGCGCCACCGCGCGATGGTGAGAGAACTCCGAATCGGCGGTGAGCGCTTCCGCTTTGCGAAGAATGGCGCCGAGCGCGCGCGGGTCGCGCGTGCGGCCAAGCGCGACAATGATGCGGTCAAGCAGGCTCATCGAGCCGCCGAACTGCCCCATCCCCGTGTAGCGCCAGCCGGCGTCCCAGTCCTGCCTGTCGAGCGCCGCCGTCAGCACGTCCAGCCCGGTGGCGTCGCCCAGCACCGCCAGCATCAGGGCGTAGTCGAACTTCTCTTTTTCATCCGAGGCGGCGGCGAAGGCGCGGCGCAACAGCGGCGACGCGGTCTCGGGATGGGCCAGCAGCGCAGCCGCGTGGTGCGGATCGGCGGGCAGGTTCTTCACCGCGCGCGCCACGGCTTCCTCGTCCATGGGCAGCGAGTCCTTGTCTTCGAGCACGCGGCGCGGCGCGATATCCAGCTCCACCAGACGCTTCTGCAACTCGCGCACGTCGAGCGCGCGCACGGTCTTGCCCTGCCGGGCCGCCGTCGCCGCCGCCAGCCCCATGGCGTAGCCGTGGTTCTGGATGTCGGGCTGCATGCGGATGAGCGGAACCGCGTCCCGGTGCACGCTGATGCCAAGTCCGATGACCAGGATGCCGTCCAGTCCTTTGGGCAGGAAGCAGCGGTACGGCAGATCAACCCACATGCCCTTCTTCTCCGGATGGTCGACCAGGAAGTAGGGATCGACGGTATAGCCGTGGGTGTCGAAGTTGGAGAACGCCACCGCCACGGTGTCGGGATAGGTGCGCCGGAGCGCCTGGTCGAGGAAGGACATCTCGAAGTCGCCCACGATGCGGCGGCGCTCGCGGCTGTCGATCAATTGGCCGACGTCGAACTGTGAGGAATACTTGTTCTTGGCGTAGACGAAGGTGTGCCAGACGTCCAGCGCATCGGTCTCGTCGGTGATGGTGAAATCGGTGTTGGTGTAGCCCTCGCCCAGGTTGATGGAGGGCAGCCCGGTGCCTTGGACGGCGATCTCCTGCGCGCCGCTGGTGACCGTGGGCGCGCCCGCCGCCGCCGCGACATCGGCGTTGCCCGTGCCGTCGATGACGGTCCTGGCCAGCACCACGCCGCGTCCTTCCGGCGTAGCGACGACGACGCCCTTCACCGTGCCGCCCTCGGCCAGCGCGCCCACGCCAATCACGCCGTACCAAACCTCGCCGCCCGCCGAGCGGATCTCGCGGCGGTACCACTCGGAGCGTTCAAGCGGATTCCACTCGTAACGCGGGTTATCCTGGGCGCGGTCCTTGGCGCCCGTGCCCGGAATCTGATCGGTGAAACCGCCGCGGTAGCCCCACCAATAGCGCGTGATGCGGCCCATCGTGCCGACTCCGCCCAGCCCGTCGAGATACTCGAGCACCAGCGTCCGCGCGCCCGCGCGCGCGGCGGCGATACCCGCCGGGGCGCCGCCCGTACCGCCT
>CAKZVG010000369.1 GCA_937921835.1 uncultured Bryobacteraceae bacterium
GGGAGCGGGCGCGCCGCTGGAGGCCAGGACGCGGACGGAATCCGGATTGAAGTCCGGGGGCAGGCGGGCGTCGATCCAGACCGGCTTACCCGGGGGCGCCTGGCTGGCGGCGCGGAGGCGGAAGTGGTTGCGGGTGGGCCAGGCCGCGGCGCCGCGTTCTTCGATGGCGGGCGGTTGGGCGAGCGAGGCGGCGGCGGCCAGCAGCAGGGAAAGCGGGCGCATGCTCCCTATCTTCGCGCACCCTGAAGGCGCCAGTTACACTCGAAGTATGTACACGGGCTTCGCAACCGGCGAGGGGACGGCCCGCTTCGCCGCGCGCTTCCCCACGCATGCGGCGAATGGTTTTTTTCGGACCGCTCAGGGCCTGACGGTTTCGAGCCTGGGCATCGGGACCTACCTGGGCGGGATGGACGAGGTGGCGGACCGGGGCTACCGGGAAGCCTTGGTGGCGGCGGTGCGCGGGGGAATCAACTTCATCGACACCTCGCTCAATTACCGCCACCAGCGGTCGGAACGGGCCGTGGGGGCGGCGCTTGAGGCGCTCTTCGAGGCGGGCGAAGCGCGGCGCGACGAGATCGTGGTCTGCACCAAGGCGGGCTACCTGACGCCCGGCGCCGTGCCGGAGGACCTCGAGCGCGGGCAGGTGGTGGGGAAGATGCACTCGATGGGGGCGGCGTTCCTGGCCGATCAACTGGCGCGCAGCCGGAGGAACCTGGGGCTCGAAACCATCGACGTTTTCTACTTGCACAATCCCGAGACGCAGTTGCAGTTTGTCGCGGAAGAGGAGTTCCTGGCGCGGGCGGCGGCGGCCTTCGAGCGCCTGGAGCGCCTGGCGGAGGAGGGGTTGATCCGGTCTCACGGCCTGGCCACCTGGCAGGGCTTGCGGCAGGCGGCGCCCGGTGCAGGCGCGCTGCCGCTCAACCGGCTGGCCGGGCTGGCGGCCAAGGCGGGCGGGGAGCGGCACCGCTTGCGCTTCCTCCAACTGCCGTTCAATCTGGCCATGCGGGAGGCGATCACGGCGCGGCCGGAAATCGGCGACGGGTGCGCGCTGAACGTGCCGGAGGCGGCGGCGCGGCTGGGCATGAGCGTGATCGCGAGCGCGGCGCTGCTGCAAGGGCGGCTGACGCGCGGGCTGCCGGCCGAGCTCGGCGCGCGGTTGCCGGGACCGGCTTCGGGGGCGCAGTTGGCGCTTCAGTTCGCGCGCTCGGCGCCGGGTATCGCGGTGGCGCTGGCGGGGATGAGCCGGGCGGAGCACGTGGCGGAGAATCTGGGATTGGCCGCGTTCCCGCCGGCCGCTCCCGAGCAGATTCTGGCGCTGTGCCAGGCGGCGGGGTAGATGGCGCCCGAGCCGGAAGTCCTGGAACTCGGCGACGACGCGGGCGGGGCGGAGGACCGGATCGCCATGCTGCCCGACGCGCCGGCGGTGTTTCTGGCCTGGCCGCGCGAGGGAGCGCCCTATCTGGCCCGCACGGCGCTGCTCCGGCGGCGGCTGAAGCGGCTGTTCGGCGAGCGGCGGCAGCCCTCGCGCCTGCTGAGCCTGAAGGGCGTGGCGGAGCGGGTGGAGTACTGGCGCACGGCGTCGAGGCTGGAGTCGTCGATCCTGTTTCATGAACTGGCGCGGCGGCACTTTCCCGGAACTTACTTAAAACTTACGAATCTGCGGATGCCGCCGTATATCAAGATACAGCTTGCGAACGATTATCCCCGTCCGCGGGTTACCGCCCGGATCGGCGGCTCGCGCACCTTCCACTTCGGTCCCTTCCGCACGCGCGCATCCGCCGAGCAGTTCGAAAACCAGTGCCTGGACCTGTTCCAGGTGCGGCGCTGCCAGGAGGACCTGGCGCCGGCGCCCGATCATCCCGGCTGCATCTACGGCGAGATGAACCTGTGCCTGCGCCCGTGCCAGCTCGTGGCCGGCAAGGAGGAATACGCGAGCGAGGTGGCGCGCCTGACGGCGTTTCTGACGACCGGCGGAGCGGCGCTGCTTGAAACCGTGGCCGCGGCGCGCGACCGGCTGAGCGCGGAACTGGAGTTCGAGGAGGCAGCGCGGCAGCACAAGCGGTACGAAAAGATCCAGCAGGCGTTGCGGCTGCGCGACGAACTGGCCTGGGACATCGAGCGGCTGCACGGGGTGGCAGTGACGCAATCCACGGCCGCGGGCGCGGTGAACCTGTGGTTTTTGGCGCGCGGGACGTGGCTTGCGCCGCGGGTGTTCGTGGTGGCTCCGCGGGGCGCGGAGGTGGTTTCGATGGACAAGCGGCTGCGCGAAGCGGTGGCGACGCTTGAGGTCCCGCGGGCATCGGCGCGCGAGCGCCAGGAGCATCTCGCGCTGCTGGCGCGCTGGTATTACTCGAGCTGGCGCGACGGCGAGTGGCTGGCCTGCGACAGCTTCGACAGGTTGCCCTACCGGAAACTGGTGCACGCCATCCACCGGGTGGCGGCGGGCGGCGCGGAATTCCGCGTAACGCCCGGCCCGGCGGGGCACATCTAAGAGGGCATGATTACTCTGATGCAGCGGAAGATCCTGCTGGCGCTCGTCCCGGCCGTGACGATGCTGTTACTCACCGGCTGCGGTACGGTAAGAATTAACAAGATTCTGACCGATCCCACGCGTTACCACAACAAACGCGTCAACGTGGAGGGAACAGTCACGCAGTCCTATGGCGCTTTCGTGGCAGGCGTGTACCAGGTAGACGATGGGACCGGCAAGATTTACGTTCTTTCGAACCGCTCGGCGCCGGTCAAGGGCGCGCGGGTCAAGGTGAGCGGCCCGGTGCAGAGCGGGGTGACGGTGATGGGCCGTTCCTTCGGCACAACCATCCGCGAAAGCGACCGCCGGGCGAAGTAAGCCGGCGGGATTGAGGAGCCCGGCGGAGCCGCGGAGATTCGCCGGCGGCGGTGGTTCCGGCAGGCCGGCGGTCGATTCAGGCCGGAGCCGCCGCGCCGGGTGGTACAATCGGACTTGCCTCTCAGTGTCCTTGTCTAAGCCCTGAACCTCGGCCGGGTGCGCAACCCGCGGATGTGGTGTGTGAGCCGGCCAGGTTCGGGCGTTTTTCTCCCGTTCATCTCAATTCAGATTTCAGGACAAGGAGAACTGCGTTGTTTCTCAAACAACTTGGCTGGTGCGCGTTTTTCGCGAAGGCCTTCGAGTCCCGCCCGGCGGGACAGATCCCCGGGCGCGTGAGTGGGGCGGGGCGGGAGCGCTTCCGGGTGTGGACGGAAGGCGGTGAGATCGAAGCGGCGTTGGCGGGCGGGGAGCGCCGCGCCGGGCACGAGGCGTGGCCCGTGACGGGCGACTGGGTGGCCCTGGAAGGCGCCCTGATCGAGGGCGTGCTGCCGCGGCGGACGCGAATCGTCCGGAGAGCGGCGGGCAACGTTCCCGCGCCACAGGTGCTGGCGGCCAACGTGGACGTGGTGTTCGTGGTGACGGGACTGGACGGCGACTTCAACCCGCGGCGCATCGAGCGCTACCTGTGCCTGGCGCACCAGGGCGGCGCCGCGCCGGTGGTGGTGCTGAACAAGTCGGACCTGGTCCGGGACACGGGCGCGTTCACCGCGCGCGTGCGGGCCTCGGCGCCGGAGACGCCGGTTGTGGCGGGCAGCGCGTTGACCGGCGCGGGCGTGGAAGCGCTCAAGGAGTTCTTCGAACCCGGCCAGACGGCGGCGTTTCTAGGCTCCTCCGGCGCGGGCAAGTCGACGATCATCAACCGGCTGCTGGGCGAGGAGCGGCACGCCACGGCGGAGGTGCGCGAGGGCGACAGCCGCGGGCGCCACACCACCACCGGCCGGCAGTTGACGCTGCTTCCCTGCGGGCGGATCCTGATGGATTTGCCCGGACTGCGGGAGGTCCAGTTGTGGGCCGGCGAGGACGGCCTTGAGCGGACCTTCGAGGACATCGCGGCGTTGGGGAGGGAGTGCCGCTTCCGCGACTGCCGCCACACGGTGGAGCCGGGCTGCGCGGTCCGCGCAGCGATCGAGACGGGCACGATCGAGGCCGCGCGGCTGGGCAACTATTCGAAGATGAAGCGCGAACTCGATCAACTCGAACTGAGGACCGGGGGTGCGGCGGCGCTAGCCGAAAGGCGCCGCTGGAAGGCGATCCACAAGGCGGCGCGCCAGCTAGGCAAGCGGCGCTGAGGCGGAGTGCGCGTTAGAAATAGACCTTCAAGCCGAGCTGCGTAACGCGGCCGGCGCGGGCGCTGTTGATGGCGCCGAATTGCGGCGAGCCCAGGGCCGTACCGGGGATGCCGAAGTTCGCCCGGTTGAAGGCGTTGAACATCTCGGCGCGGAACTGGATGCGGAAGCGCTCGCGCAGGGCGAAGTTCTTCATGATGCCGGTGTCGAAGTTGATGGCTCCCGGCGCACGGCCCACCGAGCGCGCGGCGGTGCCGAAGCGGAAGCGCGCGGGCTGTTCGAAGGCGGTGGTGTCAAACCAGCGCTGCGGCGAACGTTGATCCTGAGGGAGCGCGGGATCGCGAAGGATGTTGGCCCGCTGCGGTCCCGCCGAAGAGGCCTCGGTGGTGTTTTGCTGCGTCGTGACGCCGTAGACCGGGCCGGAAAGCAGGGTCCCGAGAGTGGAGATCTGCCAGCCGCCCAGGATGTGGCTGGCCACGCCCGAGGAAAGCCACGGCCGGCCGGGGCCGAAGGGCAGGTCGTAAATGACATTGGAACGCATCACGTGGTGCACGGACA
>CAKZVG010000370.1 GCA_937921835.1 uncultured Bryobacteraceae bacterium
CTCGCCCGTGACATAGCCGCCGTCCAGCACTACCTGGGCTGCTTGGCCGCTGGCGGAGCGCAGAGTCACTCCGGCGGTATCGAAGGTAAGCCGCGAGGCAAAGTCCCCGGCGCTCAGGTCGTAGAAACCGTCGTGCAGAACAATGGTAGTGCCGGTGGCCGCTGCGTCGACAATGTCGGCCAGGTCGGCGGGGTGCAGTTTTTCGAGCTTTTCGTTGGAGATGTTCAGCCGCAGGCGGCGCTGCGGGTCGGGCTCAAGGATGTTGCAGAACTCCCAGGAGATGGAGTTGGGCGGGATCGGGTTCTGTAAGCGCCGCACCCAGCGGGGCGGGAGAATTCCCTGGCACAGGCGGCGGAAGATGCTGCGGATGCCGATATCGATGTCCAGCAGGTAGAGCGTGTCGTGGCCCTCTTCGTTGCGGATGCCGAAGGTGATGTCGGTGACGCGGACCACCTTGCGCCCGTGTACGTCGATGATCTGTTGGTCGAGCAGGTCGCGATTTACCCGCAGCATGTACTCGTCGGAGTGGTAAGGGGTGAGCAACTCGTCGCGCAGGTAGATGCCGTCGAGCGAGATGGAGCGGACCTGATCATGCCGCACGGTGAGCCAGGCCCAGCCGCCGCCGACCAGGAAGCGGTCCACGCGCGCCGGGTCGATGAGCGGCACCAGGGCGGCATCGCGCACACGCCCGATCTGGCGCTGCTTCAGGTCGAACACCTTGAGGCCGGTCAACTCGGTGAGAAAAAGCACGTTCTCCGCCATGGAACCTTCGCCCGCGGCTCGGGGCACCCGGAGCGCCCGCCGGCCGCGGCCGGTCTCCATGGGAGAAAACAAGGTGCGCTCTACATGATGCTCTTGCCTCTCCCACTATGGCGCACCGCGCGGCGGAGGCGCAAGAGGAGTTCGCGGCCGGCGCAACGAAGGCCAGCGATCGCGCCACTGCCTAGGGAGCGGCGAGGCGCCCGGCGCGTCCCAGGGGCCAGGGAAAGGGGATAATCGAATCCGGAGGACAAATCGCATGCTGAAATCTGTGCGCCGCGTCCTGGCCGGCCTGGCGCTCACCCTGGCCCTCGCCGCCGTTTACGGTCCGCTGGCCGCCGCGGAAACGCGCGACGGCGTCTTCATCCATATCTCCCACGGCCCCAAGCACGCCCACCGCGTTCTGATGGCGCTGAACATGGCCGCCATGTGGGCCGAGGATCACCCGGTGCTGGTTTATTTCGACATCGAGGGAATCGAGGTGGTGCTCAAGGACGCTTCGGACATCACCTTCGCCCACTTCCCGTCGTCCAAAACGCAATTGTCGAACCTGCTGAAGAAAGGCGTGCTGGTGGTGGCGTGTCCCGGCTGCCTGAAAGCCGCCGGCAAAAGCCCCGCCGACCTGGCTCCCGGCATCCGGACCGCCGACAAGAAGCAGTTCTTCAGCTTCACGCAAGGGCGGATTCTCAGCCTGGACTACTGACGGCGCCGCCTTCCGCGGCGGCGGACGGCATTCAGGACGCGCGGTCCTCTTCGATCACCTGGAACCCCATCAGGTCACAGAGGCGGCGCGTGGCGCGCAGATAATCCCCATAGAAGACCACCCGGTGCAGCATGGGCATCGCGCCGGCGTACTTGGAGATGTCGCCCGGGCTGCCGGGCCGCACAATGGCGCCGCCGCCCCAGTTCAGGAACAGGTGGCGCGCGTCGCGCACGCTCTGCGCAAACTGGGTGCGGCAGGCCAGCGGGCTGGCTCCCGTCTCGATCACCTTGCCGGGCACCACCAGCATGGTGTCGAGGTTCACCAGCTTGGCCATGGTGACCGGTTCGCCGACCTTCCATTGCACTTGCAGCGCGACTCCGCCGCCCGTGTCGGTCTGGTTGCGGATCAGAAACGGCATGCGGCTGCCATCCGGCAGGCGCGTGAAAGAAGTGCAGTGGAACTGCACCACCGCGCTCCGGGATTCGTCGATCACCGGATCGGTGATGAAACCCGGCGCGCGGAAGGCGTAGCCGTAAAGCAGCATGGTCAGCGTGGAATCGATGTCGCCCTCACAGGCGCCGGCCAGCCCGAGGTCGTTCAGCTTGCTGAAAGTGAGGCAGCCGCGCGGATCGCCCATGCAGGCGGCGCTGCATATGGCGCGGTAGTTGTCCTGGATCATCAGGCGCTTGACGGCCAGGTAGTAGCGCACCGAATCGACGATCTCCTGGCGGGAAGGCTCTAGAATGCCGATCGCCGGTTTGATCCAGTAGCTTTCCGCCTCGGCTTCGGCGGCTTTGAGATCCATGGATTTGGCCAGCGCCAGGATCTCTTCGTTCTTGATGGTGACCAGCTCGGCGCCGAGTTTGCTTTTTACCTGCTCCGGCGAGCAGGCGGCCTTGGTGCCGCGCGGGCCGTTCACGGCCAGAATCCGGGTCTGCTTCATCATCGCCGGCACGCGCAGCAGGCGGACCGCTTCGTCCAGTTCGCCCCAGTCGGAGGTGGACAGCAGCAGCACCTTGCGGTTCTTCCATTGCTGGTGCCACATCCAGCCATGCCCGCTGAAGGGCTGGAAAAAGGAGACCGCGGGCTTCTCGAGGCCGAAGCTGAGCTTTTCCAGCGTCTCGTAATCCCCGCCGTGCCCGGAGAGCCAGATCAGGAGCAGGCCGTCAGCCGAGGCGGCGCGGGCAGCCACCTGCGCCACGTCCGCGGGCGGGATGGTCTCCCCGCCGGTGAACGTGACGTCG
>CAKZVG010000371.1 GCA_937921835.1 uncultured Bryobacteraceae bacterium
GGTGCGCCAAGGCGAGTGGAAGCTGATTCTCAATCCGCCCAGCGTGCCGGGCGACGAAATCCAGGATGCGCTTTGGCTCTCCAACCTGAAGGAAGACCCGGGCGAGAAACGCAATTGGAGCGCGGAGCAACCGGCCAAGGTTCGCGAACTGCGCTCGCTGCTCGACGGCTGGCAGCCGCGCATCGGCTAGCGCCGCCCCCTCAGCGCTTCGGCATCACGCGCAGCCGCACCGACGAGGGCGCGGCCTTGCCGCGGTAGACCCGCTGCGTCGCCTTCACGAAGTCGGCCGCCCTGGCTTCGGCGATCTTGACGTAGGTTTGCGGGTTGCGGTCCACCAGCGGAAACCAAGACGACTGGATTTGAACCATGATGCGGTGGCCGCGGCGGAAGGAGTGGCAGATGTCGGGCAGGGTGAATTCGATCTTTTCCATACGCCCGGGCGTGAACGGCTCGGGTTTCTCGAAACTCTTCCGGAAGCGCCCGCGGAAGGCTTCGCCGCGCACAAGCTGCTGGTAGCCGCCCATGGTGACGCCGGCCGGGTTGGGACTCGGATCGGGGTAGTCCTCCGGAAATACGTCGATCAGCTTCACCACCCAGTCGGAATCCGTGCCCGTCGTGGAAACCCAGATGGCGGCGGTGATGGGACCCGCCACGGAGACATCCTCCTCCAGTTCGCCGGTCTTGTACGTGAGAACGTCGGTGCGCGAGGAGGCGAAGCGCTGATCCTCGACCATGTGTTCGATGGTCATGCCGGGTTTGAAGCCCGCGATGTAGGGCACCGGCTTATTGGGATCGCTGACATACTCGTCGAAGCCCGTGGCGTCCCCGGGGGGATTCCAGCTCAAACTGCCTTCGGCGCGCAGGTACAGGGGCCGCTCGACCCCGGCCGTGGGCGGCCAGGCTTCGAAGCGCCGCCAGGTGTTGACGCCGGTTTCGAAGGCGTAGGCCTCGGGCAGTTCGGCCGCGCCTTTGTCTTTGAGATGGTAATTGAAGAACGGGAATTCGATCTCGTCGCGATAGAAGCGGGCGGTGGCGGAGTGGAAGCGGAGGAAGCCCAGCGCGTCGCCCTCGCCGCCCGCCCACGCGCCGTGGCTCCAGGGGCCCATCACCAGGTTGTTGCGCGCGCCGGGATTCTGCTTCTCGATGGCTTCATAGGTCCGTAGGGCGCCGAAACAGTCCTCGGCATCGAACCAGCCGCCGACGGTGAGCACCGCGGTCTTGATCCGGCGCAGGTGGCGCCGGATATCGCGCGCCTGCCAGAACTGGTTGTAGGTGTCCTCGCGCAGGAGTTCGTTCCAGAAGGGGACTTGGTTCTTGAAGTGCTTCTCGTTGATGTTCGCTAACGGTCCAAGCTCCAGGAAGAAACGGTAGGCGTCGACGCGATTCGGATTGACGGGCGGACTGACCTCGTCCGGGCGCAGCGGCTCGGGGCGCGGCCGGCCGAAGAAGTGCAGGAACTGGAAGGCGTGGACCAGGTACAGCGCGCCGTTGTGGCGGAAGTCGTCGCCGAGGAACCAGTCCGTCACGGGCGCTTGCGGCGAGGCGGCCCGCAGCGCCGGGTGGGCGTCCGGCAGCGCCGCGGAGGTGTAGAAGCCGGGATAAGAGATGCCCCACATGCCGGCCCTGCCGTTGTGGCTGGGGATGTGTTCGAGCAGCCAGGCGATGGTGTCGTAAGTGTCGCTGGATTCATCGGCCTCGCGCGGGCTCCGCTTGTTGGGATTGTGCGGGCGCACGTTGACGAACTCGCCTTCCGACATATGGCGCCCGCGCACGTCCTGGTAGGCGAAGATGAATTTCTCGCGCGCGAAGCGCTCCGACGGCCCCAGGCTGGCGCGGTAGTTGTTAACCCCGTAAGGGGCGACGCTGTAAGGTGTGCGAAGCAGCAGGATGGGCCACTTTTCGGAGTTGTCCTTGGGGATGTAGACGGCGGTGAAGAGCCGCACTCCGTCCCGTACCGGGATGCGGAATTCGTGCTTGGTGTAGCTGGCCTTGATGAAGGCGGCCAGGTCCTGTCCGGACTGCTGCGTTTGAGCCGCGGCGGCCGCCGCCAGCGGCCCCGCCGTCAACAGCCCCGCGGCCAGCAGCCCCGCGGTGAGCGGCCTCGCCGCCTGGAAGGTGCGAAGAACTCGGGAGCGCATAGGGATTGTCCCCAGCTTAGTACTTCTCGGCATTCCCCGGGCGTCCCAAGGTGGCGAAGGCTGTTATTGGCGGCGTACGGCGCGGATTGCGCGCCCGCTCCCGTTCCCCCCAGCCGGTCGCGCGCTCGCGCGGGGCCGCCGTTGAGGCCGGTGACATCGCCCTTCGGGCTGCCGGATCCAGTTCGGCGCCAGCCGGCGGGATGCCGGTCCGGCAGTTCGCCGCCCAAGACGTGACCGCCGCCGCGGCCGGCCAGTCCTCCAGCCGCCCGCTCAAACCGCGGCCGTTGCGGCCTCTTCCGCCGGTTCGCCAAGCGCCTGGCCTGCTGATTCGCCGCCTTCGCCCTGATTCCGGCGGCCTGAAGAAGAAGCGTCCATGCAAGCCGGTTTCATCCACAAAAGTAATCCTCAGTCCCAAACCCGGCCCCCGGAGGCAGCATCCCGCCCCGAATCAGCGCCCTGCCGCCATCCCATCGTCTCGGTTTGCGGAACCGCATTGACACCCGGCCCTCCGTTTTTCGCCCCGAATCGCCGATAATAGGGCGAGAGCCAGAACACTCAACTTGGGCCGGCGGAACGAGCCGATGAGAGCGCCGCTTCCGCCGGGACACGATTCGAGAGGACACACCGAGTGGACTCGCAACGCAACCCGCCTTCCGGCTTCCGGGCCAGGCTGATTGGGTGGCGCGCCCGGCGCGTCGCCGATCCGGTGGCACGGCTGCGCTACTTGAAGCGCGCCACGGAGCGCGGCCCATCCGGAACGTCCCTGAAAAGAAAAGGGTTACTGGCCATCGTCGCGCTTGCGATCATGATCGCCGTGCCCTATCAGGCGAGTTGGAGCGTCTCCGGCAGCACCGAACCGCGGGTGTTTTTGCGGCCCGAGGCGCCCGCTTTCGAAGAGCAGCCTCCGGTGGTTTGGCTGGTCGAGCATCGCCAGCACGTGGAGGTCTACAGCAACGGACTGAGGGTCGAGACCCGCCACACGGTCGCCAACGAACCCCGCTCTTACAAGATTTACGACCGCCGGGGCCAGGTGGCCGAGGTGCGTCAGGACGGCAAGCCGGCGGGCATCGTCTCTCACACCACCGAGAGCCAGATCGCGCCGTTCGAGCAGGACCAGAACCGCAAGCTCCAGCGAATTGGGGAATCGCTCATCGAGTACGTGCGGCAGAACCGCTCGTACCACTTCGTGATCGACCGCTTCGGCCGCGCCTGGCGGGTGGTGGCGGAAAGCGACGCCGCCAACCACGCCGGCTACTCGGTGTGGGCCGACGGCGGCCAGCTCTACGTCAACCTGAACCGGAGTTTCCTGGGGATTTCCTTCGAAGCGCGCACCGGGAACGACTCCGAGGACGAAGTCACCGCGGCGCAGATCCATACCGCACGCGTGCTGACCGAAATGCTGCGCGCCAAGTACGCCATTCCGATGCGGAATTGCGTCACCCATGCCCAGGTGTCGGTGAATCCGGCCAACATGCGGATCGGCTACCACACCGACTGGGCCGACCGTTTTCCCTTCGCCCAACTCGGGCTGCCGGACAACTATCTGCGGCCGGTGCCTGCCTTGTGGGCGTGCGGGTTCACCTACGATCCCGTCTTCGTCAAGTCGACGGGCGAGCGCCTGTGGCAGGGGCTGGCGCGGGCCGAGGAGTTGCTGCGGCAGGAGGCGGCGGCCAACGGCGCCCCGGTGGCGCGCCACCGCCAGGCGCTTCAGAGGCGCTACAAAGCAATCCTGGAAACGCTGAAAGACAAGGATGTCGCGACCGAGGAGAGAGACGATCATGAGAAACAGCGAGAACAACCGGCCGGCCATCGGCCTTGATATCGGGACCAGCCGCGTGGTTGTGGCCGAGCGCAGCGGAGAGGAGTACCGCTTCGAGGCGCAGCTCAACGCCTTTGTGACCATCCCGTATTCGAAGATCACCGAGAGCGTGCTGAAG
>CAKZVG010000372.1 GCA_937921835.1 uncultured Bryobacteraceae bacterium
GGCCGCGCCGTCACCGGCAGACCCTCCAGGTGCCGTTGAATGTCCTCCGACAGCTTGCCGGCCGAGCCGTAGCGTTTGGCGGGCTCGTATTCGAGCGCCGCCAGCGTGATGGCGTCCAGGTCTCCCCGCAGAGCGCGGGCCAGGCGTCCCGGCGTGCCGCCGCGCGCCGCCGCCACGGCTTCCGGAGCCGGAGCTCCCGGGGTTCCGGTGCGGAAGACGGCCTTGCTCGGTCTCTCCGGCGGCTCGGCGCCGGGACGCCCGCGGCCGCGGGGAAACGGGCGGTGCCCGGTAAGGAGCTCGTACAGCACGACTCCCAAGGCATAGACGTCGGACGCCGTCGTGACCGGGTCCCCGCGCGCCTGTTCCGGGCTGGCGTAGTCGGGCGTCAGGACCCGCATTCCGGTGGCCGTCTTTTCGGCCGGAGTGCCTCCGGACTCCGGATGGAGCAGCTTGGCGATCCCGAAATCCAGCAGCTTGATGACGCCGTCGGACTTCACCAGGATGTTGCTCGGCTTCAGATCCCGGTGCACCACCAGGTTCTGATGCGCGTGGTGCACCGCCGAGCAGACGGTGCGGAACAGGCGCAGGCGCTCGGCGACGGGGAGCTTGCGCGAATCGCAGTACTCGTCGATGGGCATGCCGCCCACATACTCCATCACCAGGTACGGGCGGCCGTCCGGAGCGGTGCCGCCGTCCAGAAGCTGCGCGATGTTGGGGTGCTCGAGGCTGGCCAGGATCTGGCGCTCACGCAGGAAGCGGGTCACGATGGGGCCGGATTCGGCGCCGGGATTGACCAGCTTGATCGCCACCAGCTTGCGGTACTGGTCGTCGGCGCGGGCGGCCAGGTAGACGCAGCCCATGCCGCCGCGGCCGATCTCGTTGAGGATCTCGTAAGGACCGATGCGGCGCCCGGTAAGGTCCTCGGCCGGCGGCGCGTCGAGCAGACGCGCCACCGAGACCGCCGCCGGCGTGTCAATGAAACCGCCGGCCCGTTCGTCGGAGGCCAGCAGGCGCTCCACGGCGCGCCGCAGTTCGAGGTCGCCGCCGCAGGCGCCGTCGAGGAAGCTGGCGCGCGCCGGGCCGGGACGGTCCAGGGCCGCCTGAAAGATCCGCTTGACTTGCTGGTAGCGTTCCGGGCTCACGAAAGGCTCGCAGCACTGATTATCGAACAAGTCGGCCGCCCCGGGCCGGGGTCGCTTCTTTAAAGCGACAGCCAAGCGGCGCGGCCCGGGGATTACGGGTCACGCGTCTATCCCGTGTTGCGCGCGAACGGTTGAGCCTGGTGTTCCAGCCTGCCGTCGAAAGCGGCCGGCCGACGCCGCCCAAGAACGAAAGAACCGGCAATCCTCGGCCGGGGCGGTTGCGGCGCCCCGCGCCGGATGGCTATGATTGTAGTTTCCCTTCCGATATTACCGGAATCTAGCTTGCTCCAAGCCCGGTCCAACGGAATTCAAAGGTGGTAGCGAATCCGGATTGCTATGCAGAAGCCTGCCAGGAAAAAGGTATTGGCGGTGGTGGAGGACCTCCTCTTCACCGTAAAGATCCACGAGACGGCCAAACGCGCCGGTGTCGAGGTGGAATTCCTCAAGTCCGAGAAGGACGTGCTGGAGAAGGCCAAGGAGCGGCCTCTGCTGATTATTCTCGACTTGAACAACAACGGCGTGCACCCGTTGAAACTGATCGCGAAGCTAAAGGCCAACTCCGAGTTCAAGGGCATCAGTCTGATCGGCTATTTGTCGCATCTCCAGGCCGAACTGAAGCAAAAGGCGCTCGAGGCCGGCTGCGACATCGTCCTGGCCCGGTCGGCGTTTTCGCAGAATCTGCCGCAGATCCTCAAGCGCCACGCGGGAACGTTTTAGCGGCCTGGCGTGGGCGCTCCGATCCGTGAACCGCCTCATCTGGAGCATCCTCTGCGGCGTCTGGCGCGGCTGGCCCGGCGTTCTGGTCACGGTGAATCCAGACTCCGGCGCCGGCAGGCGTCTCGCCGGATCGAGGGTTGCTTGGCGGTGGCGATCCCGTCCACGTGGCGGCGGGCCCAAATAGGAGTGGCGGGACGGGTGCGTTCCTCCGCCGCCTGGCCGGAGAGAACGCCGGCCAGGGCGCGGCTAACATCCACGGACAACTTGCAATCCCGGCGAAACGGCCATTAAGATAGAGAAGTCGTAAGTCCAAGCCCATGAGGGGTAACGAATGATCTATTCCCGCTCTGCGGAGTACGCAATCCGGGCTTTCGTGCATCTGGCCGACGTGCCTCCCGGCAAGTACGCCATGGTGAAGAACATCGCCGAGCAGTCCGATATACCGGCGCACTTCCTGGCCAAAATCCTTCAGACGCTGGCTCGCAAAGGTTTCCTGCGCTCCAGCAAGGGACCCACCGGCGGTTTCGCCCTGCGGCGCCCGGCGGAGGAAATCACCATGATCGAAATCGTCGATTCGGTGGACGGTCTTTCCGACTACCAGCGCTGCCCGGGCGGCATGACCGAGTGCAACGACGACCAGCCCTGCGGAATGCACGATAGATGGAAGGAACTCCGGCATCGTATCATGGAGTATTTGGAGCACACTTCCATCGCCGACCTGGCCGCCGCCCAGGCCGAGAAGCGCCGCCAGCTTGAAAAGCCGCGCAAGGCGCGGAAGTCTGCCGCCAAGAAGGCTTAATACGCGGCCCCGCAAGAACGGGGCCGCCGGAGGTGACATGGCCCAATCCGTTCTTGTGCCGATGGTGGTCGAGCAGACCTCCCGGGGCGAGCGCGCTTACGACATCTATTCCCGCCTGCTCAAGGAAAACATCATCTTCCTGGGCACGCCGATCGACGACCAGGTCGCCAACCTGGTGATCGCCCAGATGCTGTTTCTGGCGGCCGAGGACCCCGAGCGTGACATCTCGCTCTACATCAACTCGCCCGGCGGCTCCATCACCGCCGGCTTGGCGATTCTCGACACCATGCGGCTGGTCGAGCCCGACATCGTCACTTACTGCGTCGGCCAGGCCGCCTCCATGGGCGCCGTGCTGCTGGCCGCGGGCACCAAGGGGAAGCGCTACAGCCTGCCCCACTCGCGCATTCTGATTCACCAGCCCTCGATGAGCGGGCTGGCCGGCCAGGCGGCCGACATCGACATCTACGCCAAGGAAATCCTGCGCATGCGGGAGGCCCTGAACCAGATTCTGGCCGAGGCGACAGGCCAGCCGGTCGAACGCGTGGCGCGCGACGTCGACCGCGACTACATTATGGGTCCCGAGCAGGCGCTCGAATACGGGATGATCGACCGCATCATCAGCTCCCGCGAGCCGGCGCCGGCCGGCACACGCTAACGCAGGTTCCTGCGCTGGGGCCGCTTCACGGCGTCCGCGCCGGACGCAGGCGGTAGATCAGAATGACCGCCCGGCCGTTGGAATCGGTCACGGTGCGGGCCTCGGACTCCTCGAGTCCCGCCTCGGCCGAGAGTTTGCGGACCCTGCCGTGCGCCCCGGGGAACATCTCCCAAGGCTCGAGAAACGACACGAACAGGGCCTCGGGATCCTGCGCCATCTTGGCCAGGAGCAGCCGCTCGCGCTCGCCCGGCGTTTCGTTTGCCGCCACCTCCAGGCCGTTGCCAAGCGGCAGCCGCCCGCGATGGAGCATGCGCAGATTGTCGATAAGGCCCCAGTCCATGGCGTAGACTGTCTTGGCCGGCGTGCGGCCCAGTTCCTCGGAGAGATGCTGGATGGCGTCGGTCCAGCTTCCCATGGCGCCGTTGCGCACGAGTTGTGAGTAGTTCTGGTTGGTCGTCAGCAGGTTGGATGCCGCCAGCAGCGCCAGCAGGCAGGCCAGCGCCGGGACGCCGGCCCGGCCCAGCTTGGGCGAGGCTGCGGCGAATACGGCCGAAGCCAGCAGGTGCGGGATCGGCCACAGCAGCACCACATGATGCGCGCCGCCACCGGCGCGGTGCGTGAGCGCCATCTGGAGCCAAGCCACGGCCAGGAACACCAGCGCGAAGACCGCCGCCCGGCGCGCCGGTGTTCTCCAGACAACCGGGAGCAGCAGCAGGGCCGCCAGCAGCGCATACTCCATCAGGTTGGAGCGCGGCTCGCCGGCCATTTCGCTCAACCGGACCGAAGCCCGCTCCAGCGCGCCGCGCGGTTCACGCGGATTCTCGAACCAGTTCTCGCCCACCACGTAGCCCATCAGCGCCGAGCCATCGATCACCCGCCGCGCCACCACGGCCTTGATGGAGAAGTGCTCGGCCGACAGCACGGCGTTCGAGCGCAGCGTCTCGCCGCGGTGCCGAAGGTTGTAGTAAAGCACCGGCCATGCTCCCAGCAGAAACGCCAATGCGGCCAGCGCAGCATTGCGCTTGGTCAGCGCCCGCCGGACCGCTTGCGGAAAGGCCGCCAGCGCTCCCAGCGCGGCGCCCGAGAGAAGCCAGAGGAAGAGCGCCTTGTCCCACAACGCCAAGCCCCACAGAAAACACGCCCAGCCCAGCGCACGCCGTGAACCGGTTTGATGGAAGCGCGCGAACAGCAGCAGTCCGGCCACCAACAGCAAGTGCTGGAGCGCAACCGGCCCCCAGTCATAGACCGTGGTGAGCAAAAACGAGGTGTCGCTGGCCAGCAGCACCGCTCCGGCCGCCGCCGCCCGCATGCCCAGGGAGCGGGCCAGCAGCAGCCAGAAAAGCCATACCGTTGCCGCGCCGAGCAGCAGGACCGGCACGCGGAGCGAACAAACCGACGGTGGGAACAGCGCGAAGATGGGGGCGTATAGCCAGGTCTTGAGGGCCCCGAGGTAGCTGAGCACCATGACCGGTAGGCTGCGCCCGAACATCCGGATGCGGGCCGCGTAAGCGCCTTCCTCGTACAATGGGGCCGAGAACAGAGCCTCGTCATTCTGCACGCCGGCCATGGGGATGAATGGCCAGCCGAGAGCCAGAAAGGCCAGGCAGGCGCAGACGGCCGCGAGAACGCCAAGTGGGAAAGGTCTCAAATAGCGACTATAGCGCGGAGCAGGCCGGCGCCGGAGCTATTGCGTGAGCCGCTGTTGCTTCTGCTGCGCCTTCTGTTCCTGCAACTCGCGCGCGCGCTGGTACTTCTTCTGAAATTTGTCGACCCGGCCTTCGGTATCGATCAGCTTCTGTCGGCCGGTGAAGAACGGGTGGCAACTCGAGCAGATTTCCAGGCGGATGTCGCCCTTGTGCGTGGAGCGGGTCTGGAAAGTGGTGCCGCAAGCGCAGGTGACCTTGACTTCGTTATAGGCGGGGTGAATGCCGGCTTTCATCGGGACGGACTTCCTCGATTTCCTTGGGTTGAAATCTAATGATAGCACGCCGCCGGATGTTTCGGCCCGTGCCCGGAACCGCATCTGGCGCGCCTTGCCCTACATGAAATAATCCTTGACCTTGTCGAACAGCCCTTTCTCTTCGGGTTCGTTCTCGGCCGGGAGCGCGTCGCGGAGTTGTTCGAGCAGCCGGCGCTGTTCGCGGGTCAGCTTGGATGGCACCTTTACGTCCACGTGGACCAGAAGATCGCCCCGCCCGCGTCCGTCCAGGTGAGGGACGCCGAGACCTTTCAGGCGCACCAGCGAGCCCGGCTGGGAACCTTCCGGAATCTTGACGGATTGCAAGCCGTCGAAAGTCAGCAGGTCCACCTCCGTGCCCAGGGCCGCCTGCGCGATGTTCAGCGGGACCGTGCAGTGCAGATCGTACTCCTGGCGCTCGAAGATGGGATGGGGCTTCACGCGCACGACGACATAAAGATCGCCCGGCGGACCGCCGTTGACGCCAGGTTGGCCTTCCCCGGCCAGGCGCAGCCGGGTGCCGGTGTCGACGCCGGCCGGAATGGTGACCTTCAGTTTCCGGTCGCGGCGGATTTGCCCTTCGCCCCGGCACTCGGTGCACGGCCGCCGGATCAACTGGCCCCTGCCGCCGCACTGCCCGCAGGTGCGGCGGATCGAGAGAAAGTGCTGCTGGTAGATCACTTCGCCCCGCCCGCGGCAGACCGAACAGGTGACCAGGCCGTCCTTGGGGTCCGCGCCCGTGCCGCGGCAGCGCTCGCATCGCTCCATGCGGGGAATCAGCAGGTCGGCCGAGATCCCCTTCATGCAGTCCTCGAAGTTGATTTCCAGATCGTAGCGGACGTCCTCACCTTGCTGCGGACGGTTGCGGCGCGCACGGGTTCCGCCGCCGCCGAAAAAGTCGCCGAAGCCGAAGAAATCTCCCAGGATGTCGCTGAAATCGGAGAAGACCGAAGGGTCGAAACCGGCGCCGCCGGCGGCTCCCTGCACGCCCTGGTGGCCGAAGCGGTCGTAGGCGGCGCGCTTCTGCGCGTCGCTCAAGACGCTGTAGGCCTCGGCCGCTTCCTTGAACTTCTCCTCGGCCTCCTTGTCGCCCGGATTGCGATCCGGGTGATGTTGCAGCGCCAGCTTCCGGTAGGCGCTCTTCAACTCCTGCTCGTCAGCGTTGCGGCTAACCCCCAGCACTTCGTAATAGTCGCGCTTGGTCACGTTCATCGGCTCACGGCTTGACC
>CAKZVG010000373.1 GCA_937921835.1 uncultured Bryobacteraceae bacterium
GCCGCCGCGCGCGCCCGCGGTCTCGAGCGCGCCTTCGGCCGGGGCGTACTCATAGCCCTTCACCACCAGATAGCGCAGCGGCAGCGCCGCGGGCGGGACGGCGAACTCGCCGTTGACGTAGCAGAAGCGCCGAGAAGAAAAGGCCACGTCGCCCTCGGCCGCTCCCCTGGCAAGCTCCGCCGGGTGGCCCACCGGGACCACTTCCGCCCCGCGCGCGTCCACCAGCCGGACGCGGGCCGGCGCCGGGCGTCCTGTCTCGGCGTCGACAACCCGCACCTTGACTTCGCGGCCGCCGTCCGCCGGTATCCAGAGCCCGGCCGCGCCGCCCGACAGAAACCGCCTCCGGTCCCACATCGCCCCTCATCTTACTCCAGCCGCGCTCTGACGGCCGGTGGCGCCGCGCGGCGGCCGCCCGGCTTCCACTACCATGACAGTGAACCTCGCGCCCTATGCTTCTGACCGCGACCCCTTCCGACGCCGGCCAACGGCTGGACGTGTTCGTGCAACGCCGGCTTCCCGAACACAGCCGGGCCCGCATTCAGGAGTGGATCAAGCAGGGGCGCGTGTTGGTGGAAGGGCGCCCGGGGAAGGCGTCGCTCACCCTCCGCGGAGGCGAAAGCGTCCAGGTGGAGCCCTGCGAGCCGCCGCCGCTCACGGCCCTGCCCGAGAACCTGCCGGTCGAGGTCCTGTACGAGGACCCCGCCGTGCTGGCGGTCAACAAACCCGCCGGCCTCGCCGTTCATCCCGGCGCGGGGCGGCATTCGGGCACGCTGGCCAACGCTCTGGTTCACCATTTCGCCTCGCTTTCGCAACTCGGGGGCGGTTTGCGGCCGGGAATCGTCCACCGCCTGGACCGCGAGACCAGCGGCGTGCTGCTGGTGGCGCGCAACGACGCCGCGCACCGCCGCCTGGCCGCGCAGTTTCTGGCGCGCAGCGTGGAAAAGGTCTACCTGGCGCTGGTGCACGGCGAGGTGAAAGGCGAAGCCGGGCGGATCGATAAGCCGGTGGCGCGCGATCCGCTGCGGCGCACCCGCATGACCACGCGTCTGGCGGGCGGGCGGGCGGCGCTTACCGAGTACCGCGTGCTCGATCGCTTTCCCGGATTCACCTACCTCGAAGTCCGCATCGGCACCGGCCGCACCCACCAGATCCGGGTTCATCTGGCGTCGATCGGGCATCCGGTGGCGGGCGACCGGCTCTACGGCGCCCCGGCCAGCGCGCGGGGCCGTTTCTTTCTGCACGCGCATCGCATCGCGTTCAAAAGCCCGGCCACGGGAGAGATCGTGCGGGTCGCCGCGCCCCTCCCGCCGGAACTGGAAGGCTGGGTGGCCGAACTCGCAGCCCGGCGGGCCGTATAATTGAAGTAGAAGTGTCATGAGATCTCTGGTTGCCATTTGCGCGCTGGCCGGTTCCATTGCGGTTGGATTCTCCCAGCAGCCGCAAGCCGCGCCTCCCAGACCCGCGGCGGACGACGAGAAGACCCGCATCATCCTCGACGTCACGCGCGTCAATCTGCTGTTTACCGTCACCGACCGGAAGGGACGGTTCGTCACCGACCTGACGAAGGGCGACTTTCAGGTCTACGAGGGGCGGAAGCCCCAGGACGTGCTCGAGTTCACCGCCGAGAGCGACTTGCCTCTGCGGCTCGCCATCCTGATCGACACCAGCAACAGCATTCGCGACCGCTTCAAGTTCCAGCAGCAGGCGGCCATCGAATTCGTCAAGAGCCTGCTCAGGCCGGCCGCCGACAAGGCCGCCGTGATCACCTTCGACACCACCGTGGAGCTGATCACCGACCTGACAGGCGACACCGAGAAGCTCGAAAAATCCATTCGCGGACTGCGGCCCGGAGGCGGGACGTCGCTCTACGACGCCATCTTCTACGCCTGCCGTGACAAGCTGATGCAGGACCAGCCGCGGCACAAGTTCCGCCGCGCGCTGGTCATCCTGAGCGACGGCGAGGACAACCAGAGCCGCTACAGCCGCGAGCAGGCGCTCGAAATGGCGCAGAAGGCCGACGCGGTCATCTACACCATCTCCACCAACATCACGCGCAACCCCACTTCCGGCGACAAGGTGCTGCGCTACCTGGCCGCCGAAACGGGCGGCCTGGCGCTGTTCCCCTTCAAGGTGGAGGACCTCTCCCAGTCCTTCGAGAACATCGCCAACGAGCTGCGCCATCAGTACAACCTGATGTACCGTCCCGAACCCATGCGCACCGACGGAGGTTACCAGGAAGTCTCCGTGCGCCTGAAGGACCGCCGCGGTCTGACGGTGCGCGCGCGCAAGGGTTACTACACGCCGCGGTTGTAGCCAGAAACCCGCTCCGGTCGCGAGCGGGGACCGCCAACCGAGTCCGCCACTTGCAATTCACCCCCGAGATGAGGCAAGCTGGATGGTTTTCCTGGTGAACGCAGGTGCAAATGCGGGTCAGAGTCCTCTATCACGACCATTGTTTCGACGGAGCCGCGGCGGCCGCCTTCTTCAGCCGCTTCCTGGAAGACCGGTTTCATCCGGGCGCCGAGTTCGTCTTCACCGGCATGGCGCACAAGGCGTCGCAGCTCTTCGAGGACAGTCTCTTCGACGGCGACGAGAACGCCATCGTCGATTTCAAGTATTCCTCCCATCCCCGCCTCACCTGGTGGTTCGACCATCACCAGAGCGCGTTCTTGAGCGCCGAGGACGCCGAGCACTACCGCCGCGACACCAGCGGCAAGAAGATTTACGACCCGGCCTACCGCTCCTGCACCGGCTTCATCGCCAAAGTGGCGCGCGAGCGCTGGAACT
>CAKZVG010000374.1 GCA_937921835.1 uncultured Bryobacteraceae bacterium
GCCGCGCGCGCGCTGCCGGGCGGGCGTCTGGCGGTGTTGAACGGTCATGGGGACGGGCGCCTGGAAACCGGCACGCTTTCCCTCATCGAGCCTTTCGACGAGGAGCGGCTCGAAGCGTACACGCGGACGGTGGCGGAGAACACGCCTTACCGGGACCGGCTGCTCGAGCGGTCCGCCGCCGGCCTTCCCGGTATCGAGTATGTGGTCTACATCCTGCTCGACAACGGCCTTGACGAGACGGCGCCGAATTACGGCAAGCTGGTAAGTGAGTATGTGCGCTTCGATAACTTCCATGTGATCGGCGCCGCGGCCGCCGACGGTCTCCACTGGGCCACCGCCGCCATCGCCACGGACTATGTCCGGAAGTTATCGCCCAACAGTGCCGCGGGACGCCGGAAACACGAGGATTACGAGGGCGGCGATCCGGCCGCCACGCCGCCCGCCGGCTACCTCTGGACCAACGCCGCGGCGCGCGGGCTAACCATGCGCAACTACGGCCACTTCGCCGTCAACAAGGCCCGGGCGGGCGAGGACGGCGTTCAAGTCGAGATGGTGCGCGATCCGGTGCTGCGCGGAGTTACAAACCTGCGCTACCGTGGCCCGGATCCCGCTTACTCAGACCTCGGCCGGGCCAAGGTCTATCTGAGCGACTTGGCCGAGTTCGAGCGCGCCGGCCACATGCCGAGGCTCGCGCTGCTGCGGCTGGATGGCGCGGCCGGGGGCGACGCCGCGCTTGGCCTCATCGCCGAGGCGCTCTCGCGCAGCCGGTTCTGGGCTCGGACGGCGGTCTTCGTGCAGCCGCTGCATGCCTCCGGCAAGTCCCGCGCCTCCGCGCTGATTCTTTCCCCGTACACCCGCCGCGGCGCCCGCGACTCGACGATGTACAATACGGTTTCCATGCTGCGGACGATCGAACTCCTTCTTGGTCTGGCGCCCATGACGGTCTTCGACGCCGCCGCGCAACCCATGACGGCGGCTTTTCAGGTCCGCGATTCCGCAACCCAACCATAGGGGAGGTTACAACTCAATGACGCGAAGTCTCATCGCAACCGGTGCGCTCATCCTGGGGGCACTGGCGCTCCTGTCCCAACGGCCGCCGGCGCGCGAGCAGCCGGGACCGCTGCCCGGCGGCGGACACCTGCTCGTCAGCGGCTGGAAGGTGAAGGCGGCGGGCCGCCAGGTGCCCGTCGATACCTTCCCCATGGCGGCGGCGGTGGCTGATGGCGGCCAACTGCTGTTCGTTTTGAACGGCGGCTATCAGCCGCCGTCGGTGAGCGCCATCGACACCGTCGCGGGCAAGGAAGTGAGCCGCACCCCGGTGGCGGACGGCTGGCTGGGGCTGGCGCTCGCGCCAGGGGGCGGCCGTCTGTGGGTTGGCGGCGGCTCCCGGAAGGCGGTGTTCGAGTTCGCGGTGGATGGGGCGCGGCTTACTCCGGCGCGCACCTTCGAGGTCTCTTCCGGTTCCGGCGCGTTCATCGGCGACGTGGCGCTGGCGCCCGGCGGGAAGATGCTTTACGCGGCCAATCTGTACGAGGATTCGCTGGCCCGCATCGACCTCGCCGGCGGCCGCGTGGTTGAGCGGATCCCCACCGCTTCGCGCCCCTATCGCATCGTCTTCCACCCCGACGGCAAGTCGCTGCTGGTCTCAAGCTGGGGCGACAACGTCATCGTCCGGCACGACCTGGCAAGTGGCAGGATCCTGGAGCGGGTGGATGTGGGACCGCACCCCACCGACATGCTGTGGGATGGCGGCCGGCGCCTGTTCGTCGCCGTCGCCAACACCAACTACGTGGCGGTTCTCGATCCCGCGCTGCGCGTGACCGAAAAGATCAACGTCGCCATGACCCCGCGCCAGCCAGTGGGAATGACGCCCAGCGCGCTGGCGCTTGACGGCGGGCGGCTGTACGTGGTGTGCTCGGACGCCAACGCGGCGGTGGTGGTGGATGTTGCGAAGAAGGAAAGCGCCGTGCTGGGCTTTATTCCGGCGGGCTGGTATCCCACCGGCGTGGCGGCGTTGGGCGGCGGGCGCCTGGCGGTGCTGAACGGGCGCGGGCTGCGGTCGTTTCCCAACCCAAAAGGCCCGAACCCGCTGAAGGGCGGAGCCAAGGGCGAGCAGGTGGAGTACGTCGGCCGTGTGCAGAAGGGAACCATCTCGCTGCTCGATCCGTTCGGCGCCGCGGAATTGGAGGAATTCACGCGCACCGCCCTGGCCGGCAGTCCCTACCGCGACGAACTCCTCGACGATGCCCGCGTGCCCGCGGGCAGCCCGGTCCCCACGCGCCCGGGCGGGAAGTCGCCCATCGAACACGTGGTCTACATCGTGAAGGAGAACCGTAGCTATGATCAGGTTCTGGGCGCGCTCGGCAAGGGCAACGGCGACCCCTCGCTGGTGCTGTTCGGAGAAGACGTCACTCCCAACCAGCACAAGCTGGCGCGCGAATTCGTGCTGCTGGACAATTTCTACGTCAGCGCCGACGTGAGCGCCGACGGCCACAACTGGTCGATGGCGGCCATCGCGCCCGATTTCGTGCAGAAAGTCTGGCCGAACGGCTACGGCCGGCGCGGCACGCACCGCTACCGGCACGGGGAAGAGAAGGCCGCTCTGGCGCCTAACGGCTACTTATGGACACACGCCCACGCGGCCGGACTCAGCGTGCGCAACTACGGCTTCTTCGGCGTCAATATCAAGGGCGCCCCGGTGGACGGGGTGCAGGTGAGCGAAATCCTGGACCCGGTTCTCAAGAACGCCAGCGACTACCGCTACCGCGCCTACGACCTCAACTACCGCGACACAGACCGCGCGCGCGCCTTTCTGCGGGACTTCGCCGAGCACGAGAAGAAGGGCCAGTGGCCGCGCCTGATCCTGATCCGCCTGGGCAACAACCACACCCAGGGGACCACCCCCGGCGCGCCAACGCCTTTCGCGCAGGTGGCTGACAACGACCTCGGCTTGGGCATGATCGTGGAGGCCATCACCCGCTCGCGCTTCTGGCCGCGCACGGCCATCTTCGTGCTCGAGGACGACGCGCAGAACGGCCCCGACCATGTGGACTCGCACCGCTCTCCGGCTTTCGTCATCTCGCCCTACGTCCGCCGCGGCTCGATCGACTCGACGATGTACAACACCACCTCCATGCTGCGCACCATGGAGTTGATCCTCGGTATCGGCCCGATGACGCACTTCGACGCCGGCGCGCGGCCGATGCACGCCTGCTTCACCTCGAAGCCCGACTTGCGGCCCTTCGCCTCGGTTCCGGCGCGCGTTTCCCTGGAGGAAGTGAACCCCAAGGCATCCGCCACCGCCGCGCGCTCGCTGAAACTCGACTTCCGCGAGGCCGACCTGATCGACGACGACGAACTGAACGAGATCCTCTGGATCGCCGTACGCGGCACCACGCCGCCCGCGCCCACGCGCAGCTACTTCGCGCACTGAGCGCAGGCTGCGCCGCCTGCGCCCGGTTCGCGCTGGCCCCCAGCGCGTTCCGGGCCTCGACGACGCCATCTTCCGGCTCGCCGCGCTCGAGCTTCGCGGCTTCAACCACTCTTGCCCGAATGAATCCAGCTTCCGTGATTTCTTAAAAAAGGGGATTGAACAACAAGGACTGGCGCGTTTTTCGGTCACGATTTCCAGGACCCGATCGGGGGGGGACGGGAATTGTCTCTTCGCTGGCCACTGGGCTGA
>CAKZVG010000375.1 GCA_937921835.1 uncultured Bryobacteraceae bacterium
CGCCTCGTACTCGGCGTTGAAGGGCGGATTGAAGGGCAGCCGCAAATTGGTGCCGGTTCCCTCCATGAAGGACGAAATCGTATAGGCGCCGCGGAGCACGAAATTGCCGATGAACTCCGGCGTCCAGGCAAAGCCGACCCGCGGCTGGAAGTCCTTCTTGAACGGTTCGTAGAGCGCGCGGCTGTTACCGTCCTTGCCCGCCAACAGCAGCCTGCCGCTGAAGGGTTCGAAGTTCGACTGGCGGTCCTTCACTTCCACCAGCGGCGTGTGGTACTCCCAGCGGACGCCCAGGTTCAGCGTCAGGCGGTTGGTGATGCGCCAGTCGTCCTGCACGTAGAAACCGTAAATGGTTTTGCGGTGGCCCCACGTTCCGGTGTCCAGGCCGCGGCCGAGAATCTCGGGCAGCCCGAGGAAGAAATCCGCCTCGCCCCATCCCGTCAGGCTCGAATCGGCGCCCGTGAACCGGCCCGAGAAGGTCATCAAACCGGTGCGCCCGTTGTTGCCGGCGTAGAACGTGTTCATCTGCTGGCGCAGCAACTGGCCGCCGGTCTTGATCATATGGCGGCCGCGGATGATGGTCAGGTTGTCGGCGAAATGATAGGTCGTGTTGGCGAACAACTGCTGCGTGCCGATGTTGGCGCTGCCGATCGCCGACGAGTAACTGTTGCCGAAGCCGATACTCAACAGCCCGGGTGAATTCACGCCCGCGATGCCGTACTTCTCGTGCAGATTGGGATAGCCTTTGCTGGCTCCGCCGTTGTGCAGCACGATCCGGTTGACGCCCGCGCGCGCCTCGTTCACCAGCCTGGGATTGAGAGTGCGCGTCCAGTTGAGCACACCCGCCTTGAACGGCGAATCGTTGAAGGAATCAAAGAACGGCGGAAAGGAGTTGAACCCCGGGTTGACTTGCCAGCTATGCGAGTAACGGCCCCAGATGTAATCCGCCTCGCCGGGACGGGCGTCGATTTTGATGTCGCCCTGATCCAGATTGAGCCGGCTGGATGAGGAGGCGAGTTGGTTCAGCCGCAAATCGCGCGTCAGCGGTTCGGGATAAAACGCCGTGTCGGCGTAGAGCGCCCGCGCCACCGGGCTTTGCAGGCTGAGCGGGATCTGGTTGTTGGGGAACGGCGTGCGCCGTCCCTGAGCCAGCGAAAACGGGTTGTAGATCTGCCGGTTGGCCGCGCCCGTCTCTTGCTGAAGGTTGAGCAGGCGCGAGAAGTCGCCCCGGCGGAACTCCACCGGCGTCACCGTAGGGCGGCTGATGGTCGGCGGCGTCGGCCGCCGCATCCCCATGTAATTGGCAAAGAAGAACAGCTTGTCCTTGCCGTTGAACAGCTTCGGAATCAGTACCGGACCGCCGAAAGTGCCGCCGAAGGAGTTGTAACGCAACGGCGCGCGCGGCAGATTCTGCCAGTTGCGGCCCCAGTTGTTGGCGTTCAGCTTGTCGTTTTTGAAAAATTCGAACGCTGATCCGTGCAAGTCGTTGGTGCCGGACTTCATCTGCACGCTCACGATGCCGCCCTGGAAGTTTCCGAACTCGGCCGAGGCGTTGTTGGTGATGACCTTCACTTCGGCGATGGCGTCCAGGTTCGGCTGGTACGAGGTCAGGTTATCGGAGACCTGGTTGTTGTCGATGCCGTCCAGCAAAAAGTTGTTGGCCTCTTTCCGGTTGCCGTTGACGTAGGGCCGTCCGCCGCCGGTGGTGCGCCGGTCGTTGTTGAAGCCGCTCGGGTTGGTGGTGGTCACGCCCGGCGTGAGCAGCGTCAGGTAGATGTAGTTGCGGCTGACCATGGGTGTGTTGAGGAGTTTGTTACCCGTGATCGTGCCGCCCACCATGGTGGTCTCGGTCTGTAGCAGCGGCGCCTCGCCCGTCACGTTCACCGACTCCGTGATGGCCCCGATCTGAAGCGCCAGATCGACCCGGGCGCGCTGGTTGACCTCCAGCAGAATCCCGCTCCGCACGGCGGACTTGAATCCCTGCGCCTCGACGCGCAACTCGTAATTGCCGGGCGGCAGCGTCGGGAAAAAGTAAATGCCTTGTTCGTTCGTGCGCGTCGGCCACACGGTTCCGCGGTTTACATCCCGCGCCGTAACCGAAGCGTTCACAACCGCGGCGCCGGACGGGTCCGTCACGGCGCCCGTGATGCCCGCGCTCACTTCCTGCGCCATCGCGCCCGCCGTAATGAGCACGCTGACGCAAAGGCACGCCACGAGAATATTATGGAACGTTAACCTCATTGGTTCCTCCTAAGCGTTTTTGGGGTGTTGTCAATGGTGATTGAGCAACGTTCACCCTCCCACACCGGCTGAAGCGTTCCGGCCGGGCTCTAACTGGCTAAATCATGGCACGCTGCGCCACCGGTGTCAACGGGATTCATTCGATTCCGGCTAAAAGGTCCTGCATTCCTGCAAATGGGAGGACTTAGCTGGCCTGCTAAGTCAGGATGCCGCGGGCCGCTAATTCGGCTTTCAGGTTCTCGTAGCCGGTAAACCGCACCGCGTCGATGCCTTCGCGCTTTGCCCCCTCCACATACGCCGGAACGTCGTCGGTGAAAAAGCACTCCCGGGGCAGGCAGCCGGCGCGCGCCACCGCCTCGCGATAGATGCGCGGCTCGGGCTTGAGGGCGCCCACTTCGTGCGAGAGGATGTAGCCATCGAAATGCTCCAGGATGGGGTAGTTCTCGCGCAGCATCGCGAAGTGCAGCACGTTGGTGTTCGACAACAGCAGCATCCGGTAGCGCTGGCGCAGCGACCGGACCGTCTCCTCGGGAACCAGCGGATCGGGCAGAAACACGCTGTTCCAGACCTCGCAAAACCGCGGGTAGTCCATCCGCAGCCCGATCAGTTCCGCGATCCGGCGGTGGAACTCCTCGGGCGGGATGCGTCCGGATTCGAAATCCGCCGCCAGTGTGGTGGCGGAAACGCGCCGCGGGATCTCCTCGGCCGGGCAGTCGCAGAACGCCTCCAGCGTCTTGTAGCCGCGCCGGAAATCGAAAGGCACCAGGACGTTGCCGAGGTCGAAGATCAGCGTCTTGAACATGGGGCCGGAATGGAAACTCCTCCCCATTGTCGCCGATCCGGCGCGGCGGCCGCTATGCGCCCGGGTACGCGCCGCCGATGTAGTTGCTCAACTGTTCGATGGTGTGCGCCTGTTCGGAGATGATCGAGTTCACCAGGTCGCCGATGGACACCACGCCGGCGATCTCTTCGCCCCGCATCACCGGCAGGTGGCGGATCCGATGCTCGGTCATCAGCCGCATGCACTCCTCGACCTTGTGCTCGGGCGTCACGGTGACGACCTCGGAGCTCATGATGTCGCCGACGCGCGTATCCTTCGAAGAGCGGCCTTCGAGAATCACCTTGCGCGCGTAGTCCCGCTCGGAGAGCACGCCCACCAGGCGCCCGCCGGAAACCACCAGCAGCGCCCCGATGTCCTTTTCCGCCAGCAGCGCCAGGGCGTCGTAGACCGTCGTCTCCGGTTCCACCGACCAGACCTGCCCGCCCTTGTTCCTCAGAATGGAAGCTATCGTCTCCATCGCCCCTTCCTTAAATGACCCCTTAGCGCTCCCAAACGTCCGTAGTCTGCCAGAAGGCGCCGCGTGGGGTCAAGCGCGCGGCGTGCTTTTGACGCCGGTCTTCTTCGCGGGCGTCTTCTTCGCGGCGGCGGCCTTCGGCGCGGCCTTGCGCGGAGCCGGCTTCTTGCGCGCCACCCCCAGCCCCTGCTCGAGCA
>CAKZVG010000376.1 GCA_937921835.1 uncultured Bryobacteraceae bacterium
ATATACTCCATTACGAAGTAGGGCGTTCCGCCGGGCGTCGCCCCACCGTCCAGCAGGCGGGCGATGTTGGGGTGATCGAGACTGGCCAGGATCTGGCGCTCGTGGCGGAACCGGCGCAGGATGAACTCGTTCTCCATGCCGCGGCGGACGATCTTTACCGCCGCCTGCTGCTGGAAGTGGCCATCGGCGCGTTCGGCGCGGTACACGGCGCCCATTCCGCCGTGGCCGATGGCGGCGGAGATGCGGTAAGGGCCGAGACGCATGCCAATGGCCGGATCGGGCAGGGAAGCGATGACGCCGGCGCGCCGTTCGAGCACCGGGTCTTCGATGAAACCGCCCGCCTCCTCGCCCGCCTGGAGCAGGCTCTCGACTTCGCGGCGCAGTTCCAGGTCGCCGCCGCAGGCCGCGGCGAGTCTGGCGGCGCGCTCCAGGCGCGGCAAATCGCACACGCGCTGGAAGACCTCCTTGACCAGCCGCCAACGCTCCGGGGTCATCGTGGCGCGCCGGTCAGGCGCTGGCCGCGGCGCCCGTGATCTCGCGGAAAAGCCAGGCCTTGGCCATGACCCAGTCCCGCTTCACCGTCGCCGGCGAGATGTGAAGCACCTCGGCCGTCTCGTCGATCGACAGGCCGGCAAAGTAGCGCAGTTCGACGATCCGGCCCTGCTGCGGATCGATCTCCGCCAGCCGGTTGAGCGCGTCATCGAGCGCCAGCAGGTCCAGGTCGGGCTGGTTCTCCGGGGATGCCAACGCCTCGTCGAGCGACAGCTTCACGGCGCCCGATCCACGCTTGGCCGCCTGGTGAGCGCGGGCGTGGTCAACCAGGATCCGGCGGATCATCTGCGCCGCGACGCCGAAAAAATGCGAACGGTTCTGCCAGTGGACGTCCCGCTGGCTGATCAGCCTGAGGTAGGCCTCGTGGACCAGCGCGGTGCTCTGAAGCGTGTGGTCCGGCCGCTCCCGGCTCAGGTAGCGCGAAGCCAGCCGGTGCAGTTCGTCGTAGACCAGAGGCATCAGGGCCTCAAGCGCGCTTGTGTCCCCGTTGCTCCAATCCTTGAGGAGCCGCGTGACATCCTGCGGCGGTTGCGAATCCACGGCGACTCTCATTGTATCAACCCCGGCCCGGCCTGAGCCGATTCGCCGGGTTTTTCCGCGTTGTATCAGTGAGGCCGCCGGGATTGAGGTCCGCGGGAAAGCACCCAGGCGGGAGTAGTCATCCCGCTTGGGAGCGCTCCGGACACCTTCAGCGGTTGAGGCGCCGGACAGATCCGGCTTTTGGAGGGCCTCCCGCTGATGCAGCCGGGGGGGACGGCTGGCCGTAGCCGCCTCCCCCCACGGGTGAGGCGTGGATTCGGCCAGAGGTTTTCGCCGGGTTGCCACCCTGACCGCACATCCATGATCTTCCGGTTCCGGCGCGAGTGATTGAGCACCCGGAGCGGCTTCGAACGGCTCGGGTGGCGGCGCCCCGGTCAACCGGGGACACGCCGTCAGGCCGCGGTCCCGGCTCTGGCCGTGCGCCGGGACTGGAGCGCCCGATCGCGCCCCGCTTCCAGCGCCGTGCCGCGCCCCCTCCGCTATCCTGAAATGGTGCCGGACCCCGCCGACAACCTGGCCCGCGAACGCGACCACCACGACCGCCTGTACTCCGGCTTCGCGCAAGCCCATTTCGCCAAGCCCGCTGTCGCGGCCTTTCGCCGCCACTACGCCCGGCGCTTCGCCCGCCGCGTCCGTCCTCCCGCGGGCGCCCGCATCCTCAGCGCCGGCTGTGGCATCGGCGACTTCGAACTGCTCCTCGCCCCGCTGGCGGCGGAGATCCTGGGGATCGATCTCTCCCCCCTCGCCATCGAGGAGGCCCGTGCTGCCGCCGCCCGCCAGGGCGTCCGCAACGTCCGCTTCGAGTGCACCGGCTACGCCTCCGCCGCCCTTCCCGCCGGCGCTTTCGATGTCGTGCTGGCCAAGTTCTTCCTCCACCACCTTGGCCCGGCGGCGCTTGAGGACTTCGCCCTCCGCGCCCGCGTCTGGCTCAAACCGGGTGGCTGCCTCTACGCGCTCGATCCCAGCCGCTTCCGCCTGACCGGCGCGCTCGGGCGCTTGCTGATCCCCGCCCGCATGGCCCGCTTCCAGACCGAGGACGAGGCGCCGGTCGACGCCCGCCGGCTGCGCCGCGTCTTCGAGCAGGCCGGTTTTCAGGCTGAAACGCGCATGTACGATTTTGTTTCCACGCCGCTGGCCGGCCTCTTCCCCTCCTGGCGCTCCGGCTATCATCTCGCCCGCGCCGCCGACGAGATCCTGGTGCGCCTGCCCGGCCTTTCCTTCTTCGGAAGCAACGTCGAACTCCTGGCCCGCGCGCCAGGCGCGTAAACGTCTTGGCGTGCCCCTGCCGTGCGCTACAATGGGCGCAAAATGCAGCAAATTGGGCGCTACCAGATCGTGGGTGAGTTGGGGCGCGGCGCGATGGGAATTGTCTACCGCGCCCTCGATCCCGCCATTGGCCGCACCATTGCGATCAAGACCATCCGGCTCTCCGATCTCACCGATCCCTCCGAGCGCGAGCGCCTGCGCGAACGCCTGGTGCGCGAAGCCCAGTCCGCCGGCATCCTGTCCCACCCCGGCATCGTCACCATTTACGACATCGCCCAGGAGCAGGACATGGCTTACATCTTCATGGAATTCGTCGGCGGGCCACCGCTCGAAAAGCTGCTCCAGTCCGATACCCCCCCGGATGGAGAAGCTCTTCTCGCCATCCTTCAGCAGACGGCGGCCGCGCTCGACTACGCTCACCGCAAAGGCATCGTCCACCGCGACATCAAGCCAGCCAATATCATGATCGCCGAGGACGGCGCCGCCAAAATCACCGACTTCGGCGTCGCCAAGATCCTGTCGCAGCAGATGACACAGGCCGGGGCCATGATGGGCACTCCCAGCTACATGTCCCCCGAGCAGGTCCAGGGCGCGCCCGTCGACGGGCGCGCCGACCAGTTCGCGCTTGCCGTCATCGCCTACGAACTTCTCACCGGTGAAAAGCCCTTCGCCGCCGAACACCTTCCCACACTGCTCTACAAGATTGTCCGCGAGGAACCCGCCGCTCCGCAGCGCCTCAATCCCACCCTCGACGACTCGGTCGAAGCCGTCCTGCGCCGCGCTCTCGCCAAGTCGCCCGAGGACCGTTATCCGACCTGCGCCGACTTCGTTTCGGCCCTCGCCGCCGCCTGCCGCGCCCGTCCCGGCTGGCGCGCTATCCCGCGCGGCAGCAGCCACGCCATGCCCACCGTCGCCACCACCGGTTCCGGCACACCCGTCCCGGCGGAATACTCCGCTCCCGAGACGCCGCCGCCGCACGAGCCGGTCCCTGCCGCTGCACCAATCGAATCCACCGGGACCCTTGAATCCGCCAGGACCGCCCCGCGCCGCCACCGCCCGCGCCTGGAAGACGAGGAAGCCGCCCGCGAAGCGCGACGAAGAAACCTCGCGCTTGCCGCCGCCGCCATGGTCCTGGTGGTTGTGATCGGATTCGGCGCTTGGCAGTTCCTTGGCCGCTCCGCCCCCCCGCGCGCCGAACCCACACCGCCCGCCGCCGCCGAGCCGGTTCCGCCAACGCCCGCGCCCGTCGCACAGCGGCCCAGCCCCGCCGGAGATCCGATTCCCCCGCCCGCGGCGCCGCCGGTCCGGGAACCGGCCGCCGGCCCGGATCCCGGCTCGCCACCCAAACCGCCGCCCCGCGCCGAGCCGTCCAAGCCTGCCCCAGCCGCGGCGCACCCGGTCCGGATCACCAGTTCCCCGCCCGGCGCCCTGGTAGTGTTGAATAACGACGACGCGCTGCGCTGCACTACCCCCTGCGCGCTTGAACTGCCGGCCGGGCGCCACACCATGACCGTCACCCTCGACGGCCACCGCCGCGCCGCCCGCATTTTTCAGGTTCCCGAGGAGAGCGTCCAAAGCATCGCCATGGAGCGCCTCATGGGCCGCCTCAGCATCCGTACCACGCCGCCGGGCGCGGCCATCTACGTCAACGGCGGACTCCGCCCCGAGCGCACCCCCGCCCTTCTCTCCCTGCCCGCCGGCCGCCACAGGATCGCCGTCGTGCGCGAAGGCTTCCCCCGCCAGGAAGAAGAAGTCGTCATCCGCGACGGAGGACTCAGCGATCTGGAATGGGCCTGGCAGCCGTAGTCAGTACTCGACTTCGGCCAGGAACAAGCCGCGCGCCGGGGCGCTGGGGCCGGCTTTTGCTTTGCTGCCGGGCGCAAGCAGTTCCCGCAGAGTGTCGATGGTGGCGTTGTGCTTGCCTACTTCGAGGAGCGAGCCGGTGAGGTTGCGCACCATGTGCTTGAGGAAGCCGCTGCCGCGCACGCGGTAGAGCAGGCGCTCGCCGGCGTCCTCGATGCGCGAGGAGAAGATCCTCCGCACCTTCGAGCCGCCGAGCGCGTCCTTCTCGTCCGCCGCCGCGAAGGCCGAGAAGTCGTGCTCGCCTTCAAAGACCGGGGCGGTTTCCGCCATCGCCGCCACGTCGAGCGGGTAGGGGTAATGATAGACGAAGTGGCGCACAAAGGGCGGGCACACTTCGGCCCGCCACAGGCGGTACTCGTAGGTCTTGGCGCGGGCCTGGAAACGGGGGTGGAAATCCTGGGCGGCCTCCTCGACCGCGGTCACCCGGATGGCCGGAGGCAGCAGGCGGTTCATGGCTTTTCTCAGGTTCGGCAGCGGAATGGGATTGGCGATGGTGAACGCCGCCACCTGCGCCAGCGCGTGCACGCCGGCGTCGGTGCGCCCGGAGCCCGCCACCGCCACCCGCGCGCCTTCGATTTCGCTCACCACGTCTTCGAGCGCGCCCTGGATGGTCGCCAGTCCAGGCTGCACCTGCCAGCCGTGGAAATCCGTACCGTCGTAGGCGAGGGTGATTTTGATGCGGCGCATCCGGACGTTACGCGGAAGGTCCCGGGGGCCGCGATCCTGGCTTCTCGACCGGCAGGCCCCGCGCGCAGAGCTCGCAGGCTTCCGGCGGATGGGCCACCACCGAGAGGGTCACCAGCGCCACCCGCGGCACGCCCAAATCCGCCGCGCCGCCGCTGCGGTCGATGATCGAGCCCGCCGCCGCGACGTCGGCGCCGGCGGCCGTGAGGAGTTCCACAACTTCGCGCGAGCTGCCGCCGGTGGTCACCACGTCCTCGACCACCGCGACCGATTCGCCGGGATCGACCGCGAACCCGCGCCGCAGCGTCATGCGGCCGCCGGCATCGCGCTCGGTGAAGATGAAGCGCGCCCCCAGCGCGCGGGCCACTTCGTGCCCGATGATGAGTCCGCCGATGGCCGGAGAGGCGACCGCGGCGGCCTTTCCGCCGGGCAGGAGCGGACGCATCCGCTCCGCCAGCGCCGAGCCGAGCCGCTCCGCATAGGCGGGGTACTGAAGCACCTTGGCGCACTGAAGATACTCCGGACTGTGCAGCCCGCTGGTCAGCCGGAAGTGCCCGCGCAGATAGGCGCCCGTCTCCTCGAAGAGTCGCATGAACTCCGCGGCTTGTGGGTCCATCAGAAGCAACTATAGCAGCGGCGCGCCTAGGGCAGCCAGGAGAGCGCGGTCTTGGCGCCCAGGTGGTCGGGGCTTTCGGCGAGCGCACTTCGGAACTGCGCGCGCGCCTTGGCGAACTCTTGCAGCCCGGCGTAGCCGAGACCCGCGATGTAGTGCGCCTGCGCCAGGCGCGCGCGCTGCGACTGCCGGTCGCCGAACTTGGCGAAGACATCCACCTTCGGCTGGCGCCTGAGCGCGCTTTCGCCGGACTTGACGAGTTCCGCGAACAAGCGCGCGGCGCGCTCCTTTTCGCCCAGCCTGGCGAGCGCCATGGCCTGGTAGTACAACAGCACGGTGCGGTCGGTGGTGGGCAGAATGTCGTCGCCGCCCACGCGCGGGATTTCGGCGGCGGCTTCCCGCCAGGCTTCGCGCGCCCCGGCCGTGTCGCCCGCCACTTCCAGCGCCACGCCAATCCAGTAGCTGACCTCGGCGTGCCGTCCGCCGCTGCGGAAACGGGCGACTTGCAGGTTGTCCGGAAACTCCAGCGCGGCGCGGTAGTCGGCCAGCGCGCGCTTGGGATCGGAGGTCCGCAGCGAGTGGCCGCGGAGCAGGTGCGCATCGGTCCAGGTGTCGTGGACGCTGAACCGCACGCCGCCTTCCCACACGTTGAAGCGCCGCCCCCGCATGAGTTCGATCGCCTCGCCGTACTTGCCGAGGTTGACCTTCAGCGAAATGGCTCGCGCCAGCGCGTCGTCGCGCTCCCGCGCCAGGGCGAAGTGCTTTTCGAACATGGCCAGCCGCTTTTCGGGCGCCACGCCGGCGGCTTCGTACAACTGATCGAGTTCGAACAGGTGCAGGGCGTGCTTGCCGTCCAGTCCGACCGCCTTCTCCAGGCTCGCGATCGCCTTGGCCAGCGCGTTATCCTGCCGCGAGTAGGCGATGGCCAGATTGCGGTGCACGATGGGGAAGCCGGGATCGAGCGCGGCCGACTTCTCCCACAGGCGGACCGCTTCGGCCGGCTGCCAGTCGAACAACAGGTTGCCGAGATAGTACGGCGCGCGCGTCGGCGGGGTTGGCGGCCATCGCGGCGCGCAGCACCGGCGCCATCTCCATCTGGAAGGGGAACACGGATGCGGGCGGCGCCGCGGCCGCCTGCCGGTAGTGGTTGAGCGCCTCCGGTTTCCGCCCCTGTCTCTCCGCCAAATAACCGAGGTAGTAGAGCGCCATGGGAGAGCCGGCCGCCACCGGCTTCAGCACC
>CAKZVG010000377.1 GCA_937921835.1 uncultured Bryobacteraceae bacterium
CCCGCTCGCGCCCTCGCCCCCCGGCAGCAGGCGGCCGATGATGATTTCGACCGAGCGCGCCATCTCCGGGGTGGTGCGCGCGGCGCGGCCGAAGCATTCGAGTTCGGCCCGGCGCGAGGCGGCAAGCAGCATCGGGTTGGCGCGGATCAGCCCTGGCACGGCATGGGCGTAATAGCCGGGCGGCATGAGGGCCGCGCTTTCCGCGAGCAGGTCCGCCCAGGAGCCACGCCCGTTGATGGCGAAATCGTAGACCACCGGTTCCATGGCGAAGGGAACCGCGCTTTCGATGCGCCGCTTGACGGCGCGCATCAGGTCCTGAAGGCGGCCGTGCGCGGCGCGCCGGGTCTCCGGTTCGAAGACGAAGCCCATCCCGCCGCCGGCCATGCCGCCCAGCATCCAGAAGCCCTGGAAACCGGCGCCGAACTCCTGCCGGACCGCCCGAATCAGCAACTCGGTGTAATAGTTGCCGGCCCAGGGGATGATGGTTTGGATCGGTCCCTCGAAGTTGCGCCAGGTGGCGGCGCCGATTTCGCCCACCCGGCCGGCCACGAGCAGCGCCGTCAGCTCGTCGAAGATGCGCATGGCGTCAAGCCGCGCCTTCCACTCCGCCTCCGAGCGCAGCAGGTACTTCTCGGTGACCATTTCGAGAATCGGACCGACGTCCTGCGCCATGCCGCCGTGCACCAGCACCAGGCTGTCTTGCAGCCGCTGGCGGGTCGCGGCCGGCACCTCGTGGTCACTGTAGACGTGGTGGCGGGGCAACAGGCAGCCGCGGCTGACGCCGAACTCGGGATCGCCCTCGCGCGCCTCGACGCCGCAAATCAGCTTAACGCCCGGCCAGAGTCCGCCGGAATCCTGCCAACCGCCGCCCGAGCCGCCCAGCCACTCGCCGAGGATGGCGCGCGCGGCCGTCAGGCGGCGGTCGGCGTCGGTCAGCGGGCCGGTGAGCGAGCGGATCTGGCCGGTGGCGCGCATGCACACCGCGATCAGGCAGGCCAGCAGACTGGTGGACACGGCCAGCCGCGATCCCTTGGGAATGTCATTCACCTTGCTGACGATTTCGAGACCCCGGCCCGGCGCGCCGGTCAGCCGGGCCAGCAGCGCCGCCAGCGGGGCGTCGGAGCCTTCCATGGCCGGAGGCACGATGCCGGAGGCGATCACGGCGGCCTTCAGCAGCCCCAGGTAATCCCGGCCGAAATCGAACAGCTCGGCCAGCGAGACGACGTCGGCCGAGGCTTCCAGGTCCACGCTGGCCAGGCGCAGCACCGGTTCGCCGATCACCCGCAGCCAGGCCTCGACGGGGGGCGCCGGGCGGCGTTCCGCGCCGCTCACGCACAGGTCGATGGAAATGTTCAGGACCCGCGCGCCCTCGGGGAAATCCATGCCGAGAAAGAAGATGTCGCTCCACCCGCTGTGGCTGAGATCCATGCGCACGGGCGTCGATTCCCGCAGGATGGGGAACAGGCCTGTTTCGCCGGGCGCGAGGAGTTCCCGCCGCAGTGTGAGCGGGTAGTCGTCCGGGTGGCCGGCGCGCGACAGCCAGTTGTTGCCGCGAAAGGAGCGCACGCTCAGGCGCACCTGGTTGGCCAGGGTCTGGAAGGCCAGCCCGCGGTAGGCCGCCGCCAGGCCGCTCGAGAGGGGCGCGCTCGGGCCGGATTCGCGCTGGAGTTTTAGCAGCGCCTCGATGGCCTGCTCGAAGCGCCGGTTCAGCACGTGCGCGGCGGCGGCGAAGGGCACGCGGCCGGTCCCGGCGATGCCGGCCCGGAATGGCAGGTGGAAGCGGTGAATGGCGTAGAGGAAGAACGTGGCGCGCACCCGCTCGTAGAGGTTCTGCGAAGTGCGGCGGAAGCGGTCCAGGGCCCGGCATTCCTCCAGCAGCCACTCCAGCGGGGCGTGGCGGCAGAGCGCGTCCAGGGACTGGTCGCGGCGTTCCGGCTCGCGGGAGGTGATGATCGCGACCAGCTCACTCATTCCCGCCTGCCTCGGCGGACTCGATCTGGCGCGAAGCGACCACCTCGAGGATGCGCGCCAGCACGCCGGCCGCATCGCGGCCGTGGAGGGCCAGCGCCAGTTGCGCGGTAAGAGTGCCGTAGGGGACGCCCAGGTCGTAGCGCTGGCCATCGCTCACCAGCGCCAGGTACTGCTCGCGGCGCGCCACTTCGGCCAGCGCGTCGGAAAGCGTGACCCGGCCGGACTCCGATCGAAGAAGCTCCTCCAGGATGTCGAAGACGCCCGGAGTCAGCACGTGCATTCCAAAGAAGGACAAATAGTAGCCGGCGCGCAGTCCGGTGACCACGAGCTTCTGCTCGGCTTCGGTCGGGGTGGGCTTCTCGATGACCGTCTCGATGCGATACAGGTTCGGCCGGCCGGTCAGGCGCGGCCCGGCCACCGCGCCGTAGTTGCCCAGCACGGTCTCGCGCGTCGGCTGCACTGCCGAGACCGGGCACTCTTCGCTCCCGGCCAGTTCCACCAGAGCGCGCGCGCAGCTCTGCCGCTTGGCGTTGACGTACACGTGATCGCCGACCACGTGCAGGAAGCTCCCGCCGGCCACGAAGCCCCGGGCGCAATAGACCGCGTGGCCGTAGCCGCGCGGGGACTCCTGAGGAATGAAGCGCAGGTGGCGGGCGTCCTCCCCGGCCGCTTCGGCAAACGCCGCTTCGTCGCCCGGATGCACCACCACGGCGATGTCCTCGATGCCGGCGCCGCGGACGTGGTTGACGATGATCCGGAGGATGCGCTTCTCCTCGCCGTCGCAGTCGATCAAGGTCTGAAGCGGGAGCGCGCGCTGGTAGGGGGCTCCCGCCGTGATTACAGCTTTTCCGACTCGCATGCCCGTGCCGTTCTCAGGGGAGGATCGCCGCCCGGGCCTAGCGTGCTCCGGCCGCTTCCGGCGCGCCGGCGGGGACCGCGGTTTTCGGCGCGTAGTGCACCTTCCGCAGTGCCTTTTTAAGGATCTGGACGCCCCGGTCCACCTCCTGCTCCGTAATGATGTAGGGAGGAAGAAAGCGCAGTACGGTTTCGTGGGTGCAGTTGATGAGCAGCCCGTCTTCCAGGGCGTCGTTGACGATCTGCTTGCCCGGGATGTCAAGTTCCATGCCGATCATGAGCCCGTAGCCGCGGACCTCCTTGATGAATCCGAAGTGCCGCGCCAGGTCCGCCAGTTCCAGGCGGAAGCAGCCGCCGGTCTGGATGATCCCGG